>DATAZF010000380.1:0-22707 GCA_036272235.1 Bryobacteraceae bacterium
CCGCATCCAGCGCCAACGACAACGCGAGCAATCTGAGCGAATTCCTCCAGACTTTAAACGCGCCGCAGCCCGGCACCAACATGAATAACGCGCTCGACGCCCTGTCGATTATCGACAACACGCTATCGGCAGCCGGTATCAAGGCAGCGTGAACCGGGGGCTGTTCGCCTCCCGACCTGTCAGGCGCGCGACCATATGAAGTGAAGCAGGATGCCGACCGATCCTTCCGCGCCGAAGAACGAATCGCTTGACCCCGGCTGGGCTCCCTTTCGAGTTCAGGCTCACCAGATGCTGGACGACGCTCTCGACTACATCGAACACATTCGAGAACGGCCTGTCTGGCAACCAATCCCCGAGGATGCGCGATCGGCCTTTCGGGCTGCCGTGCCCACTGCCCCTTCCGATCTCGCTGACGTTCACGCAAGCTTTCTGCGCGACATTCAGCCCTACGCCACGGGCAATACACACCCCGGTTTCATGGGCTGGGTACATGGCGGTGGAACACCCGTCGGCATGATGGCGGAGATGCTCGCCGCGAGTCTAAATGCAAATCTCGGCGGCCGCGATCATATCCCTGTTGAAGTGGAACGGCAGATCGTCAGATGGATGCAAGCCATCTTCGGTTTCCCGGAGAGCGCCACGGGTTTGTTCGTGACGGGCACTTCCATCGCGAATTTTATCGGTGTGCTGATCGCCCGCGACGCGGCGCTGGGTTTTGAAGTTCGCGGCGCAGGTGTCGCGGCGAGTTCCCACAGGCTGACGGCCTATGCTTCAGAGGGCGTTCACACATGTCTTGCCCGCGCCATGGATTTCTGCGGGATTGGCAGCGACGCGCTCCGGCACATCCCTGAGTCCTCGAGCGGCGGGATAGACGTAGAGGAACTCGAAAAGGCAATCGAAGCCGACCGCCGCGGCGGGTTTACCCCGTTCCTCTTGATCGGCACTGCGGGAAGCGTGGATACCGGCGCGATTGACGATCTTACGGCCCTGGCCGATCTGTCACGCCGTGAACATCTATGGTTCCATGTCGACGGCGCATATGGAGCGCTGGCCATACTGGCGCCGGATCTTGCTCCCGGGCTGCGGGGTATTGAGCGGGCGGACTCGCTGGCATTCGACTTTCACAAATGGGGCCAGGTTCCCTACGACGCGGGCTTCATTCTCGTACGGGATGGCGTGTTGCACCGCAAGACGTTCGCCACATCCGCGGCTTATCTGCGGCGCGAAGAGTCGGGTCTGGCAGGCGGACCTCCGTGGCCATGCGACTTCGGTCCCGATCTCTCCCGCGGCTTTCGCGCGCTGAAGACCTGGTTTACGCTCAAGGTTTACGGCACCGATGCGCTGGGAGCGGCAATCTCCCGTACCTGTGGTCTGGCGCGCTACCTGGGGGACCGCGTTGTTGAGGCTCCCGAACTGGAACTGCTGGCGCCGGTCAAACTGAATATCGTCTGTTTCCGTTATCGCGTCGGCGACGACGCTCATCGGGTCAATGCAAGAATTGCAATCGATCTTCAGGAATCCGGAGAGGTCGCGCCGTCGACAACGTTAATTGACGGACGCCTCGCGATTCGCGCCGCGATTGTGAATCACAGAACGAGCCGGGTTGAGATCGATAAGCTTGTTGAAAAGACTATTGCGGCCGGCCGCGGGATAACACGCGCCGCACTCGCGAGCTTCAAAGAGGACCCAGCGAGAGGTTCGGACTGGACGCCAGCAAGACTGAGAGCGGCCAGGCTTCGGGAACTCCAGACTCTGATCGCGGCAGATTCCGCGTCTACCGTTCTGCAATTCGAGCGCGCCTGTTTGCTGGCGGAATCCGGCCGCCACACCGATGCCAGAGACGCGTACCTCACTATACTTTCGCGGGAGCCATCACACAGAGCGGCACTGAACAATCTCGGCACGCTGCTTTACGAGACTGGATATCGGACTGCCGCGAGGACGGCATACACCGAAGCGGTGGCAAGGCACCCTTCAGACCCGATGGGTCACGTCAATCTGGCAAATGCACTTTGTGAGAATGGCGATCTGGCGAAAGCGCGGGAGCACTACGAGGCAGCGCTGCGCTTAGAGCGGGAGCATGCCGAGGCACATCAGGGGCTGGCCGGAGTTCTCGAAGAGCTGGGCGATCGAACCGATGCAGCCGCCCATCATCGGAAAATGGGCTTCGAGCGCCAGCCGGTGGTGCGCGTGCCTTATCGGGGCGAAGGACCGCCGATTTGCGTGGTGCTTTTGGCCGCGGCAATCGGAGGCAACGTTCCCATTCGTCATCTTCTCGACGACAGCGTTTTTCAAACCTTCATCATCTTCGCGGAATTCCACGACTCCGCCACTCCTCTGCCACCGCACCAAATCGTTTTCAATGCGATCGGCGATGCCGATCTGGCGGCTCCGGCGCTCACGGCCGCTCAGCGATTGCTGGCGCTGACGGCGGCGCCGGTCATCAATGCGCCTGCGCTCGTCAATGCGACCGGGCGTACAGACAACGCGCAGCGCCTCTCCGGCATTCCGGGAGTCGTCACGCCGCGGACAGTCACCCTGCCGCGCGAGTTGCTGACTTGTCCGGACGCGGGAACCACACTGGCTCGCCACGGTTTCGAGTTTCCCCTGCTGATCCGATGTCCAGGCTTCCACACTGGCCGTCACTTTCTTCGGATTGAGGCGATTGAGGAGCTGGAAGCGGCAATCGCCAGCCTTCCCGGCGAACATCTCACGGTGCTCCATTACCTCGATGCGCGCCGGGCAGACGGCAAGACGCGCAAATACCGCGTAATGATGATCAATGGAGCACTCTATCCATTGCATCTGGCTGTCTCCAGCCATTGGAAGGTTCATTACTTTACAGCCGAAATGGCGAACAGCCCGGAACACCGCGCCGAGGATGCGAGGTTTCTCGAAGATATGGAGAGGGTGCTGGGGCCGCGCGCAATGGCGGCGCTCGCGGAAATCCAAAAGCGTCTCGGTCTTGATTACGCGGGAATCGACTTCGGACTGGGGCCGAGCGGCGAGATTCTGTTCTTCGAAGCAAATGCCACGATGGTGGTTAACTCACCGGACCCGGACGAGAAATGGTCTTATCGGCAGCCTGCCGTGCGGCGCATTTATGCGGCGGTGAGAAATATGCTTACGGAACGATGCGAATCGCGCCAGTGAATCCCAAGGTCGCCCGAGCCTGCACGGTCGAGCAAATAACCTTGCACAAAACCTGGAATCCGGTGACCGCATGCCGATTAGATCGGTGTGAGCACTCTCCGCAGCAAAGCCGAATCCATCTTCGAAGCAGCAATCGTTCCAGGAGCCGAATACGACAATGCCGCATTGGTCGTCGACCGCTCCGGCGGCATCCGGGTGCTCAACTCCGTGGAGTGGTCCTTATCAGGTATTGTCAGCGAATTCGGCGCTTCGTCGGTTTACCTCATTAACCGGCGGGCGGGGCAATTGAAAGTGGAAGGCTGGTCGGCTACAGAGCGGTGTGTAATATCCGACGTTCCGCGGCCGGCGAACGCCGCTACCGGTTTCGGACGTCCCAGGTCAGGCGAAAACATCGCAGATGTAGCCGCGATTCGCCGGGGCGTGAAAGGAAGCGCCGCCGCGTGTCCGAAACTCGAAATTCTGGATTTGCACCGCTACGGAACCGGGCTGCTTTCTGATAAGCAAGCCATGGACGATTAAATCGAGCGGAAACGAGCCCTGCAGACAATCCGGCCAGGCGATACACAAATCCAGATTGATTCCGCCCGGCAGGTCCTGATCGCTTTCAAAGCATATAACTCTGTCGCCGAAGTTTTTGGTACGCCCGGTTCCGAGAAAAGTGCAGTTCCCCCGGCGGTAGGAAAGCTGAAGTTCGAGGTTCAGCCGGTGCCGCGGGCGCAATCGTAATTCGGTTGTTAAGGCTGAATTGGCCATCCGCTGAGTTCAGAGAAGAAGTGGCGCGCAGCCGATTGTTTCTCGCGCAAACTTCCCTTCTCAGCTAGATGTTAATAGAGAAGGCTAACTTTTGTATATATTCGAAGGTAATAGTACCCTCTTATACCGGTTTTAGATGCTCGCCTTTTCACTTAGATTTCTCGCGAAACCTGCGAGGTAGGACTCCGCCGCCTCTTCCTCCAGACGTCGCTCAACCTGGGAGTGAAATTCATCACGTTTCCGGTCGCGTAGTTTTTCCACAAGCCGCACCCGGCGTTGAGCCGTCTGAGTGGCAGCTCTCTGGGCGACGAGGTTCTCTTCCGCGCGAACGCAGTTTTGGAGCAGACGCGACTCCTGAAGCTTCGCTTGCTTGCGATTGAGCTCCCTGGCCCGAAGATCGCTTCCATTGAGGGATTCCAGCTGCAGTATTTGAGTCTCGCTCGCAAGTTGCCGCTCGCGGTGCCGGGCAAGCTCGAGATGCGCGGTCGCGGCCCGGTCCGCCGATTGTCTCAGACGGATCGCTTCCGCCTGATACTGACGGTCATACCATTCCAAAACCTTTGAAAGCCGGAATTGAAAGGCCATCACGGATCAGAGACAAGCCGCGACTGAATGCAGTCGCGTCAGACTTTCGGCGATCGAAAAACCTGACGAAGTATCCTGCCGAAGAAAATCGTTGATCTCCGGCCGCATGCGAATCGCGGCATCCAGAGCTTTGTTTGTCCCGGCAGCGTACGCGCCCAGTTCGATGAGGTCGCGGGATTCTTCGAGCGCCGCAAGAGCCTGCCGGACCTTGCGGCCAGCCAACAGATGATCCTGGCCGGCGAGTTTGGACGAAAGCCGGCTGATCGAATTGAGCACGTCGATGGCGGGATAGTGACCGGCGGCGGCGAGCCGACGGGACAGAATAATATGACCATCAAGGATCGCCCGGACTGCGTCGCAGATCGGTTCGTTGAAATCATCGCCTTCGACCAGGACCGTAAAAAAGCCCGTAATCGACCCTGAGCCGAAGTTGCCCGCGCGTTCGAGAACGCGCGGAAGCAGGTTGAAAACCGACGGCGTATATCCTTTTTGGCTCGGAGGCTCTCCTGCGGCAAGGCCGATTTCACGCTGCGCCATTGCAAGCCGCGTAACTGAGTCCATGATAAGAAGGACATTCGCCCCCTGATCGCGGAAATACTCCGCGACTGCAAGAGCTACGAAACAAGCCCGAACGCGCAAAGGCGCGGGACGATCGGAAGTGGAGCACACAACCACAGAGCGTTTGCTGCCGTCCGGACCGAGTTCGTGTTCCAGAAAGGCTCTGACTTCACGATTGCGCTCGCCGATCAGGGCGATCACCGTAATATCAGCCGAATTGTTCTTTGCCATTGCTCCCAGCAAAGTGCTTTTGCCAACCCCGCTGCCGCCGAAAAGCCCCATCCTCTGACCTTTGCCGCAAGTCATGAGGGAGTCAATCGCACGCACTCCCGTCGATAGAGTTTCCGTTATATGCTCGCGATCCATTGGACTACCCGCCGGTCGGTAAAGAGGATAGTGAGCGTGCGCGCGAATCTTCGGTTTCCGATCGATCGGCTCGCCGAAACCATCGATGACTCTGCCGATCAACTCGGGACCTACCGCCACGGCGGCGTCGCCGTGCCGCGCCACAATCGTGTCGTGCAATTGAATTCCGTCGACTTCCTCCAGCGGCATCGAGAGAACATTCCCGTTGCGAAAACCAATTACCTGCGTCCGAATCCTTCGGCCGGAGGAGGTCAAGACCTCGCAGAAGTCTCCCACCGCGGCGGCTGGGCCGCGCGATGCAAGCAGCAGGCCGACGACCTCGACGATTTCTCCGGTCCAGGGCAAAATATTCGATTGCGTGACCTGGTGGAGGTAAGAGCTGAGGTCGATCTCCGTGGTTGGCATCATGAGCGTGTCCGAATCTCATCAACTAAACCGCGCTCAATTTCCCGCAGTTGAGTGTCAACGGACGCATCGAGTGCGCCGCGGCTGATTTCGAACGTAACGCCTCCCCTCGGCAGAGCTGCATCGGGCAGCACCTCTATCGCGGCGCTTCGTCCGAACTGTTCGAGCGACGATTTCAGCAGTTTCTCGAGGTCCGGATGAATACGGACGCGATAGATCTCCTGATTCCGGAGTTTTTCGAGAGCTGCCCCGACAAGCGCGGAAAGAGCTGAGGGATCTATCGAGACCTCACGGTGCAAAACGCGGCGCGCAATTTCAATGGAGAGACGGACCGTATCCGCCTCGGCGCGCTTGATTGTTTCAGACCGCTGCTCCGCTATTTCAGAGATCCTGGCAGCCAATGTCGAGGTTGTCTCGCCGATCTCCGCCTGGAGGCTCTCACGCGCGGCAGTATCTCCCGCGCGAAAACCCTGCTGCCAGGCATCTTTAGCGCCGCGATCGAGGAGTGCCGTCAGTTCCTCGACTCGGAAAGCCAGTCGCTGTAACTCCGCGGATGACGCCTCTCCGCGACCCGGACGGTGGCGATCGCCCGCGTCGGCTTCGGCCGAAGACCGCGGGCGCAGCCATGGCGGCGCTGTGATCCCCGGCGAATCGTTACTCAGCGAATCATTGCCAAGGATTCTACACAACATAGTCGTCGCTGCCTGCGCTGCTGGGGGCGATGACGCCCTCTTTTTGCATTTGACGGATGATGGTAATAATCTGCTGCTGCGCCTCGGAGACGTCGCGGATGCGCGTAGGCCCGAGAGCCTCCATGTCTTCAATCAGCATTTCCGAGCTTCGCTGCGACATGCACTGGGTAAACTGCGCCTTTATCTTCTCGCTGGTGCCTTTCAGCGCGATAGTAAGAATCTTCCGGTCCATGCGTCCGATCAACGCTTTCACGTCATCTTTCCCAAGGTTCACGATGTCGTCGAAGATGAACATCAACTGCCGTACTGAGGTTGCGGTGGGCTGATTTTCCGGCTCGAGGGCCGTCAGAACCAGTTCGGCTTTTTCCCCGTCCATATTGTTAAGGATCGCGGCAAGCGCGCGGGTACCGTTCGATCTCGTCAACTGGCGGGACGCTTTCAATTTGCCGCGGACGGCTTCCGCGATCTGATTGAATATTTCCGGCGAGACCCGATCCATCAAGGCGATGCGGAGAGCCACCTGGGGCTGAATTTCAGCCGGAAGAGAGGCCATCAGCGGTCCCGCCTCCTCCGGGGGCAGGTTCGACAGGACCAGTGCCAGCGTCTGCGGATTCTCTTCGCGCAGTGCGGCCGCGAGTTCACCCGGCTCGATCCCGCCGAATGGCGGGTCCGAATCACTCAGGCGAGGACGCTCCGCAACTTTCGGCTCGTTCTCGAAAAGCTTTTGCGCCTCTTCCTCTCCGATCGCTTTTTCGACTAATCGCCGCGCCTGCTTCACGCCGCCGCGGGCGAAAAAACGACCGCTTGCCGAAAGGGCTTCGAACTCGCGGAAGACTTTGATCATCTCATCGGGAGCAACCAGGTCAAGCATCGCAATCTCGCCGCTGATCTGACGAATCTCATCGGGTTCAAGCTGACGAATGATGTTACTGCTGACCGGATCGCCAACTCCCATGAGGAGTATGGCGGCTTTTCGAACGCCGGACATCTGATGGTTCAGGTCGAACGATTGTGGGGTCATAAGGTCAGGCTCGCTGGTTTTGTATCCACATCCTGAGAACGTTCGCGGCAACGCCTGGATCGTCCTGCGCAAGGACCCGGATTCGGTTTGCAGATTCGTGGTCGGCGGCTCCCAAAGCAGCCGGAGCGTAACCGGGCCCCGGCATGGTCACTGCGACAGGCGAGGAGACCAGCGATGAAGCGGTCTGCGACTCATATTCCGCCGCCGGTAATTCTCGCGAGACTTCAATTTTGCCTTGCTTCCGGCCGCGTGACGTAAACGACATCGCCACCCGAAACAGGATGAAGAAGCCCGTGAGTAGTCCCACGGCGACCATCAGAGTGTTCTGATACTTAGCCAGAGACTCCAGCCATGCAGGGCCGGTGGCGGGCTTCGTCGTAGAACCGGATGAGAGCAGGCCAGGGTCGGCTGCTTCAACGGAAGATTCGAAGGGAAGCGTTTCCACAATCAGCTGATCGCCGCGTTCGGTACTGAATCCGGTGACGCCGGAGACGAGGTCCCTGATGGTTTTCAAAGTCTCGGGCGAGGGCGGTACGACAACCCGCCGCCGTGTCTTCCCGGCGCCCTCCCAATGCGCGGGCTGCCCGACAAGGACCGAAAGCGACATTCTTCGGATAACGCCCTGCGGGATGCGCGTGTGCTTTACGATGCGGCTTGACTGATAGGTGACGTTTTCGGTGCGGTGGGAGGAACCTGAAGCGCCGGCCAGTTGTGCGGGTGGGTGCGGAAGATTGGAGGCTGTTCCCGGAATGCCGCCCGTCGGCGCCCGGTCGGGAACTATCCCCGGCAGCGTGCGATCGTTCGAATCCTCCGATTTCTGCGATGAAACCATAACCGACTGATCCGGATTGAAAGTTTCTTCCTGCTGTTCGCCGCTCGTGAGATCGAAATCAACCGAGGCGCCGGCGCGAAACTGACTGGCACCCAAAAGGGGCTCAAGCGTTGTGTTGATCTTGGCGACAAGATCCCGCTCGATCTGTTGTCTTACTTCGAGCGCTTCGCTGGTCGTCTGGGTATCTCCCGCCGCGGCCATCCTGGGGCGGCTCAGGAGGTTTCCATCCATATCGAGCACGGCGACTCCGTCGGGACTGAGCCCTTCGACAGCGCTGGCGATCAAATGGGAAATCGCGACCACGTTTTGAGGCGACATCCGGGCGCCTGGGCGAAGCTTCACCATGACGCTCGCCTTGGCAGGCTGCTGCTGATCGAGAAAGACCGACTCCTTGGGAAAAGTAAGGTGGACCCTCGCCTGGACAACCTCAGCCATACTCAGGATGGAGCGCTCGAGCTCGCCTTCCAGCGCACGCTGGTAATTGATGTGTTCGACGAGCTCGGTAGCGCCGAAGTTTGTCTTGTCGAATAGCTCAAACCCGATTCTGCCCGACTTGGGAAGCCCTGCCGACGCCAGTGTCAGCCGTGACTCGGCGAGCCGGGCGGATGAAACCAACACTGTGCCGCCGTTTTCCGTCAATCGGTAGTCGACGCCGCCTTCCTTCAATTTCTGGACAACCTGCGCTGCGTCTTCGGGCGCCATCCCGCTATACAGCGGACGGAAATCGCCCTCATGCCGATAATGAACGATCGCGAAGATCGCCGCCGCGGCAATCAGCACTGCGGCGCCTATAGACATCTGTTGCGAGAGGCTGAGACCGCCAATCAGTTTTTTGAATTGATCCATCGCCGCTGGTTATGTCGTGCTCACAACTGCATCTTCATAACTTCCTGATAGGCGGAAACCACTTTGTTCCGAACCTGCAGGCCCAGTTCGAAAGCCATCTCGGCCCGCTGCGTTGCAAGCACGGTGGTATGAAGATCGTCGTTTTCACCGGTCAGGAAATTCTGAATTGCGGAGTCGGCGTTCGTTTGCGCGGATTGGAGACCGCTGATCGTGTCTGTGAGGATGCTTGAAAATGCGCTCGAAGAGTCAGTGGCCCCCGTGGGAGTAAATGAGTCCGGAATCTTGATCGGCGGGATATTTGCGATAGGTAACGTCATGGCGGCCGTTCTTATTTAAGAAGATCGATCGATCGCTGAATCATGTCCTTGACCGCGGACATGGCCGCTACGTTTGCCTGATAGCTGCGATTAGCGCTGACGAGGTCTACCATATCCTCGGCTGGGTTGACCCTCGAGATGTTCACATATCCGTTCGCATCCGCATCGGGGTGGCCCGGCGCGTACTGCTTTTCCGGCTCTCTTTGATCGACGGAGACGCCTACCACCCGAACACCTGTCTGCATTTGTGCGCTCAGCTCGGAAGCAAATTCAGATCCGACCGGTGTGGATGAAAACACGGCATCTTTTCGGCGGTAAGGTCCGCCCTCAGGTGTTCGCGTAGTTTCCGAATTGGCGATATTTTCCACCAGTAAAGCTGCCCGGGTACGCTGCGCCGCCATTCCTGACGCGCTGACTGAAAGACTCGAAAAAAGACTCATGAGCCTGCACCTTCCTTGATCGCCGATCTCATCTGCTGAATTTGCGATTTGACCAGAGTGGACGCCACACTGAAACGCAGCGCGTTTTCAGAAAGGAGCCTCGCCTCCCGGTCGAGATCCACATTGTTGCCGTCATTCTTGACGGTCAAACCCTGGACTTCAGCGGGCCGTGGACTTCCGCCATCCAGCATCGACTGGAATGAGGACTGAAAGTCCAGATCCTGAGTCTTGTAGCCAGGAGTATCGGCGTTCGCAATATTGGAAGAAACCAGCTTCTGCCTGAGGCTGACCAGGTCCATGTAACGTTCGAGGCTGGTCGATATGGCGTTCGTCACGACACATCAGATCGCAGTTCAAGTGCCAGTGTGAAAGATACGGAAGGTATTGAAAATACAATGAATAAACTACTACACGGCAAGGCGGGAAGACGTCAAGCGGGTGACGTGTCAGAGATTTGACAGGCCCTGAACCTTCACAGATCGCGATGGAACCGTGAACCCGCGCTCAGATTGGCGCCGAGAAAGTTGTTTGCTCGCTGCATAGCCCGCAGATCGTCGGCCAGAATGGCTCGCTGGGTATGAAGCATAAGCGTTGTCCACGCCAGCACGGAAAGAACACGCTCAGAGATTTGGAGGCGGATTGGATCGCTCGGGCACAGCGACTTAAATTGATCCTCTGCGACCTGCGCGTAAGCGGCAAAATATTTTGGGACATCGCCAACCTGGCGCCGCTCAATTGCGCGGCGCAGGTTCTGTTCAGCGGCTGTGATCGATGTTGGAATCACACGCCACTCGACGAACCGTTTGTGCCGCTGCCGCCATATTCGGCCGTAAACAGCTGCTGGAAGTATGTGGCCTGCGCCTGAAGCGTGGCAATAGCAGCGTCAGCCTGTGAAAGCTTTTGTTCCAGATTCGTCTGCAGCGCGTTGACCAGGTCCTGCTGATCAGAAATCCGGGAGTTATCCGAAGTGATTGTTTCCTGCAACGCATTGTAATCGGTAGCGATCAAGCCGGAAGTAGTTTCGGTAATGGTACTGAGCGCATTGTTTGCGACCTGCAGGAAGCCTCCGGAGTTAATGCCACCGAGAAACTGGCTGACCGCCGAGGTATCGTTCGAGAATGCAGTCGGATCGAAACTGAGTTCGCCCGTCGAGCTCACTGTCACCCCGAGATCTGCCAGCGAACCCACCGATCCTGAGTTCGCCGTGAATTGGGTAATCTGCTGCAGAAGATTGGTCAGGGTCAGTACCAACGGATCGCCGGTAAGCGCCCCGCCGCTTTCTCCTCGGCTCTGTGCGAGTGCATTGGACGTTGCGTTGTAGGCGCTGACAACGTTCGAAATTGCGCTCTGAAGGCCGCTGAAGTCCTGTGACACCGTAATCGAGACAGGCTTCGTGCTTTGCGCCAGCAGGTTGACGGTAAGGCCGGGCGATAGAGCCAGCTGTCTCGACGTGCTCTGGACATCTGTGGCAGAGCCGTTGACTTTATACTGCGCGTCGGCCCCAGTGGCGAGGGTGTCGAGCAGATCCTGTGAACCGTCGTTCAGCTGTATCGAATCCGCGCCCAGACTGTTGCTTGTTATCGCGAGGCGATAATCGGCACTGGCCGCCGAGCCTACGTTTACAATGGTCGCCTGAACCCCCGTGTTCGCGTTGTTCAGGCTGCTCACAAGGGAGGCCAGACTATTGCCGGAATTTGTGATTGTCTGAGTGACCCCATTCACAGTCAGAGTAAACGTGGAACTCGCGCTGATGTCTCGAGACGCGGGATCGGTCACAGTAGTCAGACCTGCCTTACTCAGCGTCGTTGTCGAAGAACCCGGGTCGTCCACCTGAATTGTATAGGTTCCGGCCAGAGCACCCGCGCTGGCGGTGGCGGTGAGGACCGATGAGTCCGAAACCTGTGCCGTTGTGTTTCCGCCAGTCGCGGAACCAAGAGCCTGAACTGCCGACTGGAGCGCGTTGAAGCTTGCGCCAATACTGGTAAGCCCGGATTGCTGACTCGTGAGGGTTGAAACAGCAGTCTGAAGCCCCTGCAGCGGTAGCGATGCAATAGCGACTGCGCGGGTAATGACCTGTTGGAAGGCACCCGAGTAAGTACTGGATCCGTTAAACGTGATAGGCGCCGAACTGGACGACATAAGAAATTACCTAGCAAGAGACGGGCCGAACCTTATGAACCGGCAACTTAATCATTGCCAGCCATCAGGTTCGGCCCGGATACCACTGCGGACCTCAAAAAACGACTTATTGCAGTAGTTTCAGGAGCGCCTGGGGAGCGGAATTTGCCTGCGCCAGAGCGGCGACGGAAGCCTGCTGGATAACCTGGGCCTTCGTCAAATTCGCCGCTTCGGTCGCCACATCCGCATCCCTGATGCCAGACTCGGCAGCGGAGAAGTTGGTGATCTGGGAGTTGGCCAGGCTGATCGCGTGGTTCAACACGTTCTCGCCGGCGCCAACACGGGACTGCACATTGCCGAGCTGTGAAATTGCGGCGTTGATAGCGGCGATGGCGGCAACCGCGTTGCCGGTTGCCGTAGAGCCGGTACTTGGCGCGGTAGTGGCCTGAGCGCCGGCGGCGGTAAATGTGGCGGTAGCCGCAGTCGATGAGGCGGTAAAGTTATTCACGCTCTGGAACGAGATGCCCGTGCCGGCCGCGTTTTCGATCGCGGAGATACCGAGGGATTGGGTCTTCGCGTTGATCGCGGCAAGCGCGTTGGTGAGGCTGGTGCTGGCGGCCAGAGCGACGGTCGCTGTCCCCTGACCGTTCTGGAAGGTCAATGTTTCCGCTGCACTGGTGAAGGTGGCCGCGCCTGCGACGCTGTAAACTCCGTTGTTGGTACCTGTGGCCGCTGTGCTTGCGATCTCCGTGCCTGCACTCGCCGCCGCTGCACTTACCGTGAACGCCGTGGTGCCGCCGAAGCTGAGTTGACCGTCACTTCCGACCGAAGCGGTGATGCCATATTGCGACAACTGGCCGTTAAGCGAGCTCAGAACCTGGCTTTCGGAGAGTCCACTCGTGCCGCCCGTTACCGTAGCGGTTACGGAGGTCGCGGCGCCGCCACTGGCCAGATTAAAGGTGAACGCCTGGCTTCCCGCTGCGAGGAAACTCGCGCCGGGAGCATCGAGGCGCGCCGTATTGCCCGTGAGCTCAGTGCCACCGCCCAGCACGCTGGTGTTGTTCAGACCGAGGCCGATGGCATCGACTTGATTTTGGGTACCGCTCAGATCGACTTCAATCTGGGAATTCGCAGCGGTGTTGCCGCCGCCGATGTAAACCTGATTCTTTACGTTCAGAGATCCATTGGCGCCCAGACCAATGTTGTCAGCCTGCTGGCTGATCTGCTGTACCAGTTGCTGATACTCCACATTGATATTGCTGCGGTCGCCGGTAAAGGTGGAACTCGCCGATTCCGTGGCCAGCGTCTTGAGCCGGTCGAGAATGTTCGTGATGTTGCTGAGACCGCCGTCGGCGATCTGAAGTGTGTTGACACCGGCGTTTCCGTTCAACACGCCCTGCGTCAATTCTGTAATGCTGCTCTGATAGTTATTGGCCACGGCCAGACCGGCCGCGTCATCCCCGGACTGATTGATCCGGTAGCCGGATGTGAGGGCTTCAATCGTGTGTGTCTGAAAGTTACTGTTGGTGTTGAGGTTGTTCTGCGCTACCAGGGCAGCGTAGTTCGTCTGAAATGAGATTGACATTGAACGTCCTGTTTCGCGATACGTCCCGAACGTCCTGTTCGAGTTCAGGTTCTCCTTTGTTCAGGATGCCCGAGGTATCAGCTGTTACATTCCTCCATATCGGAGAAGGAGGTATTCCTTCTAGAGCTTTTTTACTCCGAGTGAAAAAAAGCATCGTCAATAATTTGACTGTCAGCTCGAAGCGAAAGCGTTATCGCGAGAAGCGCTGCAGAAGGGTTTCAATGGTAGAGGTGTCGGCACTCAGGGCGGCCGAAATGTTTTGTTGCTGTGTGATCCTGGTCTCCTGGCGAACGATGACGCAGGATTCCGGCGCCGTAATTCCCAGTCTGACTCTGTCCGGGCGTACATCCAGGATCTCGATTTCCGCCTGACCGGCTATAAAACTCTCGCCGGCGCGGCGCCACATGATCAACATTCAGGAATCGCGCTCCCCAGCACCGGGTGCCGGTGGGAGTGACCGGAGTCGGGGTGAATTGGCTGTATCCCGACGTTGTTGTGCAGGTTGACGACGACGGGAGCCATCAGATTGGCCGTGGGACCGCTCCCCTCTCCCGAGCAAATCATTGCGGCACAAAGAATGTCTTTGCCGATGACGGGTTTTCGCTCGCAAACAAAGCCGATTTCGCGGATTTCCTCATGCGTCAGCTCCAGCCTGAAGTTCTCGTCGATCGCGCGGATTGGCAGAAGGATGAAGCAGAGGCTGCGGATGTCCAGACTCTGGAGGAACATCAGCGGTTCAAGACCGGGTTTTTTCAGAAAGACGAAGCTGCGATGATCTTCAAATCCGGGAAGGCCGGATGGAAAGCTGAGTAAGGCTTCTTTCTCATAGTCAAGTTCGCCAAAAAATCTGGTTTGAACGGTTGGCATTCGGAATATTGAACCAGAGCAATCTGAATGCCTTTCTCAGAAGTCAATGCGCGGCCTTCAGTGAGGCTTGCTCTACGTTTTTTGTCGACAAGCCGCCGCCTGCGCCAGGCTGTTTCACGATAACCTGCTGATTCAGGATAACGATATCGACGCGCCGGTTATGCGCCCGTCCTGTAGCAGAGTCATTGGAGTCGAGCGGTTTGGTGTCGCCGTAGCCTTCAACTGCAAATCGATCTCCTGGAATGTCGTATCGGCTTACGAACAATTGAAGCATTGCGATACTGCGGGCAGCGGACAGTTCCCAGTTGCTGCGAAATCTCTCGGTGTGAATCGGCAGGGAATCCGTGTGCCCCTCGAGACGCACGGGGTTTGGGAGATCGCGAATTGTTTTGGCGATCTTCTCGAGACTGGCCGTACTGGAAGCGGCGATATCATCGCCTCCCGAGGGGAAAAATGCCGCCTGGCGAAGACTGACCACCAGGCCCCGGGCATCCAGGTGTACTTCCACTTTGCCCGCTTTGATTTCGTCCGCCAGGGACCTGGTGAGATACGTCATCGAAGGCATCAGATCGGTAACCGCAACCTTGGATTCCGGAATGTCGGTTTTCGGGGGCAATTGCTTTTGGGAGCCGCCGGGGCCCTTCATCATCGCGTTGCCTTTTCCTTTGTCGTCGACGGTCCCTCCGAGAATCTCGTGAACGGCCGCCGGCACGCCTCCTTTTTCCAGGGCCTCCTTTACGGCGGCTGATATCTGTTTCGCCTTGCTCTTATCGGTTTGCGACGACGCAAACATAACAACGAAAAAAGCGAAAAGAAGAGTAATGAAATCGGCGTACGATATCAGCCAGCGTTCGTGATTCTCGTGTGCGGCATGCTTCCTCTTGCGAGCCATTAGCCCTCCGCCGCCGCGGGTTCGCCTGCGGCCACAGAGCTCTTCTTCGCTTTCTTCGCTGGAGAGTGTTTCTCGAGATAGGCTTCGAGCTTGATACGAATAAGCTTTTGATTCACTCCCTCGGCAATTCCGAGAATTCCTTCCAGCATAAGCTCACGTGTCCGGACTACCTCGTGCGCCCGTGCCTTCAGCTTGGCGGCCGCGGGAAGGAAAAATATGTTGGCGGATGCAACGCCGTAGATGGTAGCCACGAACGCGACAGCAATACCTCGTCCCACCTCGTCGATATTGGCGAGGTTTTTCATAACCTGGATCAGTCCTAACACCGCGCCTATAATGCCAATCGTCGGCGCGTATCCCCCCGCGGCTTCGTAAACTTTGGCTTCCGCCTCGGCATCCTGTTCAAAGAGCCCGATCTCGAGTTCCATAATGTCCCGGATTCTCGTGGGCTCGATGCCATCCACAGCGAGGTCCAGTGCTTTTCTGAGAAATGGGTCCTGCACGGAGGCAGACTGCGATTCCAGAGAAACAATACCGCTCTTTCTCGCCAGCGTCGCGAACTCGATGATCTGATCGACCTTGTCGGACACGGATTCCGATTTTGAGAAAAATACGCTGCCTAACTGCTTTGCGGCCCGGATCAACACCGAGAGAGGGGTAGTGATCATGACCGCCCCGATTGTGCCACCGAGCACAATCATCACGGAGGTGACCTGCGCTACATCCTGTATCTTGCCGCCCTCCATAATGAGTCCGGCGGCGATGCCTCCCAGCGACAGCACGAGCCCGCCGATAGTCGCAAAATCCGGTTTTGAGGAGCTTTTCGCTTTTGCCGCTTTTGGCTCAGCCATGACAATCCCGATTGGAACGTGTTTTCATCAACTCAGTTTCAGCCTCTCCCGAATGTTGCGGAAGATAAATCGATCGCCGGTACAGTCTGATGAGCTCTACAATCTCCTCCGCGGTCTCGAGGACGGTAAGCTTCTGGTTGTTTGTCAGTGTAATTACCGTGTCCGGCGTGCTTTCAATGTGCTCGATCAGGTCGCAGTTCAACACGATCGAACTCTGGTTCAGACGTGTGACATGGATCATGATCTTTCTCTCCCCCTCACATCGGCGAAAATACCGGGAATTCGAGAAAACCTCACCACTTCTTCGGAGCCGAGGGGTAGGGATCGCGAGCACTCACATCTCGCGAAACTATTGATTAGAGTTTGTGCCAGTTGCCGCCGAGAAGATAGTCAGGATGCCAAAGAACCAGCCGATCTCCGCCATTCCAGCCTCGGTACTCGCACGCAGGGTACTGGATGTCTGGAGAACGAATGATGATGCAGGTCTTGAAAAAGAGCTCAGCCGGGTCCTGCGTCAGACTCGAAGCGCCAGACTAAGGATGGAGATCAGAGGCGCAGAAGCGGAAAGACAGGAACTCATTCGTGCAATCGCGACGAGCATCGGCCGCGAGGGTAAAACGGCAAATGACCGGCCGCAGGAATCCCGGCTCGAGGTATGGGCCGGCCTGCTCGATCATCTCTCGGCCGGAGATTCCGTTTCTTTCGCGCGGGCGTGAGTCAGCTGAAATCCGTAGCGGTCCCCGGCAGGTACGAGTTCGCCCGAAAACTGCCGTCGTTTGTTTACGAAACAATCGAAACTTGAATCGGCCGCTTTTCCTCCGAGAACGACCTGTCCGGGCGTCAGATCAACGAGATCACCAATTCTGATCGTCAGATCTGAAAGCACCGCATCCATATCAACCTTCACCGAACTGAGCGCCTCTGCGATCCGGGCGGGCATCGAACCAAAGCCGGTATCTGCTCCAGGTGTTTTATCGCCGCTCGATATCGGAAGGCTGGCGGACAGCCTGGCCACGAAGGCCGGGATGACGACTGCGAAGCTCCCTCTGGCGCCGTCAATCTCCAGCGTGGATTGCATCGCGAGGACATGCGACTCACCAAAACGGAGATTTTCCTCGCCGCGTGTCAGAGCAGGGACGAAGGCAGCCGCCGGGACAGATTGCCAGGTCTCTCTCAGGGCATCCGAGAACGTCTGGAAGAAGCCGCGAAGGAGATGAAGTTCTATATCGGTGACTGACTCGCTTCGTGTCCCAATTGTTTCGGCGGGGCTGGCGAGCAGCATGTCGAGAATCTTAAACAACAAATCGGCAGAGAAACGCAGCAACGCGATTCCGGCGATCGGTTCAAGACTTAAGGCGACATTATGGAATCCGGATTCCCGGTCCGTCAGATATCGAGCCAGGAAAGACTGCTCCGTCCCAATGAAAGCCAAGCCTGTCTCGGTTCCCAGCGCAATCGTTAACCGCGATTTGAGCGACTCAAGAAAACGCAGATGGGTACGCTCCGCGAAATCAACGATGGCCGGCGCGGCCTGAACAGCCAGATATTGGGGTGGAATCTCGTCGGCGACCCGACTGTCCTGGGCGATGTTGAGTGTGGCGGGCATTGTTGAACTTACGTTTATGCCAGGAGGCTAAACAGATTCGGCTCCTGCTGGACCTTCGCCTCTACAGAAAGCGCAGCCTGCTGCTCCGTCGTCGCCTGAGTCAGCAGCAGCGCGGCAGCTGGAATATCGGCATTCTGTACCTGGCCCAGGCTCGACTGCTGGTTGGTCAGGAATTTCTGCGCAAGATCCGAGGCTGTCGCCAGGCGATTTTCGGTCTCGCCGTAGAATGCGAGTTGTCCGTTCAGGTAGTCGTCTGCTGTCTTTAGCGAGGCGGTGGCGTTAGTGACGGCGGTCTGGTCGTTGTTCTGCAATCCGGTAAGCAGCGAGTTAATCGCCGCAAAGACATTCGAAGATGTGGGATTGCCGCTGCTGTCGCGAGCGTCAAAAATCTCCTGCGCAGTCTTCGCAACGGCGATCGGGGATCCGTTGGGATCCAGGATAACCCGCGTGGATGAGCTGGCCGACAATTGCCGCACGCCCGCCGGCTGCGTGGGATCGAGTTGATAAGCCGGTTGTGTGTCCTGATCTCCGCTGAAGATGTACTTCCCATTTACCTGCGTTTGGGAGAGGCTCACCAGAGTCTGTTGCAGGCCACGGACTTGCTCGGCCAGATTCGCCCGGTCCTGTGCGGTTTGGGTGGAATTTGCCCCCTGAGCGGCGAGGGAGATCGCGCTCTGCACTGCTTGCACCGCGCTCTGAAGAGCAGTGTCGGCGGCGGTGACCTCACTCGTAGTGCTCGTCAGATTTGCCTGTGTTTGCTGCGTGGATGCAATGGCGGCCTGATACTCGTATATCTGCGCGACCGCCGAAGGGTCGTCAGATACCTTCTGGAGCCGTAAACCGGAACTCACCTGATCCTGCGCTTTCGCGATTTGGGATTGAGTGAAGCTAAGATCTGCAAGGTAAGTCTGCGTAGATCCGGGAATCGATAAATCCATAAAGTCCTTCAGGCCTGCTGCGGAACAAGTGCGAGAATCGAGTCCACGAGGTTATTGACGATTGAGAGCACCTGAGAAACCGCCTGGTAACCACGCTGAAGCTGGAGAACATCGGCGGCCTGGCCATCCAGCGAAACACCCGAAATCTGATCGCGCGTCGCCGTAACCTGCGACACAACCTGCTGCTGCAGCGATTGATTGGACTGCGCCGTTTGATTTTCCTGCCCCGCCGCCGAAGCGATCCCCGCAAAGTAACCCACCAGGTTTTCGCCGCCAATAACGCCATTCACCGCATTGGAATTTCCCAGTGCGGCGAGAGCGTTGGCATTGCCATTCGAATTTCCCGAGGAATCCGCCGCTGCAAGCTGGTCGGGCGAGATGGCGGAATTAACAGCCAGACTTCCTGCGGCCAATGTCCCGTCGGAGTCGTCATACGCAAACAGAGCGGCACCGGCGGCGGCTCCCGCCTGGGTCGACACCGTACCCGACTCGAGGATTCCGTTCACAGTGTCTGCCAGGGTCTTCGCAAAGACGTTCAGCGAGCCGGCCTGCTGACCGTCGCCAATGATTGATGAAAGGACGCGGTTGCGGGAGTCCAGCAACCCTCCAAGCTGACCACCCGTAACATTTTCGGTAATGTCCTTGCCGCTGGCATCGAGAACATGGGCCGTCGGCGGAGCTTCAGGGTTTGCCGGCGGGGGCTGCGCGCCGACGAAATCGCTTGCGGACAGTGAATTGAATTGATCTCCGATAACCAGTGGCGACCCGCCGCCGACGAGTACGGTAATTGTCCCGTCAGGCTGGGTGAGTGTCGTGAGATTTACGAGTTGCGACAGATTCTCCAGATTGTTCTCAAGATTGGCATCCGCGCCCGGATCGGGTTGATTCTGCTTCAGGCGTTCCACGTTGTAATGCTGAATCTGAGCCCCAAGAGCGTTGATCTGATCGACTGTTGAACTTACCTGCTGGTTTAGCTGTACCGCGGCGCCGTTCAGCGATTGCGAAAGCCCCTGCACCGAATCCGCAAGGGCCGTGGCGCTGGAGATGACCTGTTGGCGGGCTGTTGCATCGGACGGCGACGCACTCCAGCCGGAAAAGGCAGTCAAGAGATCGTTCAACGCACCGGCAACGCCACTTGTCCCGGAGGGGTCGAAGAAGCTCTGAATGGTACCGGTGCTTTGCGATTGTGCAGTATAGAGGCCGAGGGTCTGCAATTGCAGTTGCACGGAAGTATCCGCATAAGTATCCCGGGAACTCTGAAGACCGTTCGCCAGGAGACCGCCCGCTGCACCACTGACGATGTCGAACGGCGCGGAGCCGATATTGAGCTGCTGGGAAGCGTAGCCGGGAGTAGAAGCGTTGCTCACATTGTTTTGAACTACGCCGAGAGCCTGCTGCAGTACATCGAGCGCACTAGCCGAACTCCCCAGGGCTGCGAGCAGATTCGACATCGCTCAGGCCTGAATCCTCGTAGCCGCCATCGCCGTTGGCCTCAACGAAGAATCCGTATCTTCGAGACCGTCAACACGATAGAGAGGCGAATCACCGGAAGACCACCCGCCGCCACGGAGAAATGCGGAGGCGAGGTCCAGGAGCCGCTCAATCCCGGCAACCTGGTCCCTTATCTGAAGGATTTCACTTCCGAAGCCCGTCAAAGACTTCGGATCCACGATAGCCACCGCCTCAGCCGCACGGAGTTCGGACGCCGATTGGTCAAGAGCGGCCACGCACCGGTCGATCGCGGCAGGGTCACCGGCATTCCAGCAGGCGGCCGCGCCGGCCAGCAGGTTCCGGGCATTGTGGAGGAGCTTGATGGGATCTTCTATGGCCGTCACTTCACACCAGCCGGCTCACCAATCGCCCCCGAAACGATTGCCCTGCTAAGATCTTGTGAATCAATCGTATACCGACCCTCGGCGACCAGATTTCCAAGTTGTTTGATCTTCTGTGAATGCCCGAGGCTCTGAGCCGCCAGAGCGGAGTTAATGTTTTCAGTCGCAGCGGAGACTTCCAGGCGGTCTTCGCTTGTTTTTCCAAAAACCTGACTGCCGTTTCCGCCGGGTCCGCCCGGTTTCAGTTGCTCTGCCTGCCCCGTCTGGGATGCGAGCGAAACGTCAGTGGTATTAACTCGGACGTTCATCAGCGATCAGTTCCTCCGATTCACCCAGAGCTATCCTGACATGAAAGATAACGACCGGCAATGATTACGAAGAAGAACAGTCGATTGATGACTTAGGTTAGCAGGGAAGACATAACCAAAACAGACGTAGTTTCTGGTTTCCCGTTTTTGCAGAATATTGAAGCATGGGCACTCTACCACGGAAACATTCGCTGTTGATATTGTCCGGGTCCGATTTTAAGACGAGCCGCTTCAATCAGGACCAGACGCTATCAGATTTCGATGTCACCGAAGTAATGCAGTTGTCGGGAGCTTATTCGGCGGCACAGCTGGGGACTGCCGACTGCATTCTGGTGAGCGGCCTGATTGCCGATCTCGATTCCGTCGAAATACTCGAGACAATCCACCACGCAAATTCGACGTTGCCGGTGGTTTTTTATGCCGAGGATATGTCCGCGGGTCTGGCGGTAAGGCTGATTCGTGCCGGCGCGCATCACTGCTTCGATACAAATACGAACATCGATGAATTTCGTGACGCGCTGACATCCGCGGCGGCGCAGCAGCGCTCCCATGAACGCAATGTAAGGGAGCGGCGGGAAGTCAGAGAACCCTGGCGCGGCATTCTGGTTGGCGAGAGCCGGGCGATGGAGGCGGTAGCCGAGACAATCCGTCTGGTCGGCAATCGGCGCTGTACCGTTCTTATCAGCGGTGAGACAGGCACTGGTAAAGAGATGGCGGCGCGCGCTCTCCACGCAGCGAGTCACCGACGGCTGCATCCAATGGTCGCCGTGAATTGCAGCGCCCTTCCCGAAAACCTGCTTGAGGCGGAACTCTTCGGCCACACCAAAGGAGCCTTCACGGGGGCGGCGTCGGCCAGAATCGGTCGATTTGAGCAGGCGAACAAGAGTACGATTTTTCTCGATGAAATCGGCGACATGCCAATAGATCTTCAGGCTAAACTCCTGCGCGTGTTGCAGGAGCGCGAAATTCAGCGGCTCGGCAGTTCGGATTCCATCAAAATTGACGTCAGAATTATCGCGGCAACCAATGTGGATCTGCAGGAAAGGATCAAGCAGGGAAAATTCCGCGAAGATCTCTACTATCGTCTGAACGTGGTCCCGCTGCAGATGCCGCCCCTCCGCAAACGTGCCAGCGACATTCCGGCACTCGTTAGTCACTTCATCGAGAAAATCTGTTTAGCGGAGGATATTCCGCTGAAGGCGATTACGCCTGAGACCATGAGGCGGTTATGTACTCAGACGTGGCCTGGCAACGTCCGTCAGTTGGAAAATGCGGTGGAAATGGCTATCGCGGTAAGCGGCGATAACGACACCCTCGTACCAAGGGATTTCGGTTTGACGATCGCACCGATTCGGCATTTTCCGGCGCAGGAAGCTCCCGAATGGCCGAGTGCCGTCGACGAGTCGGTCGACTTTGAAACGGCGGTTTCTCAGTTTGAGCTGGCGATGCTCGATAGCGCGCTTCGAAAGACGGGCGGTAACAAGACCGCGGCAGCCGAAAGCCTTGGTATGAAGCGGACGACCCTGATCATGAAAATGCGCAGCTTTGAGAATAATGGGCTGTTGCTACAGAAGGCCGGCTGAAAGGGACGTTCTTCCGGGTCGGACATCCGGGAATCCCACAGGCTGTTCAGGCACCCGCAGCCGTTGTCGTTAGTCGCCGGGGCTCTGGAGCATCTGATCTACCTTAAGCATCAGATCGACTTCGCCCCGGGATATGTTGAGCGCCGCTGCAATCGTATG
>DATAZF010000381.1:0-38012 GCA_036272235.1 Bryobacteraceae bacterium
TCCCGCGTGGCCACCAGAAGAGTTGGCGCATTGCCCGCGGTTACCTTTTTGTTATGCCGGAGAATGACCCGTTTTGTGTAAAGACAGGAGGTTGTGGTGAGGCCCAGAATTAATGCGAGAGCCACCGGTACGTGCCGGCGCGGTTTGGGCATCGTTTTCATTGTAGGATGCAGGAGTTTGACGGGGAGGTTCAGGTTGAGAGTAATATCCCGTTGGAAAGATCGTTCAGCCGGCGCTCCCCGTCCAGCGACGGACTGCGACAAAAAAACCAAGCAACCAGTACCCATAACCGAACCAAGGCGGTCCAGTCGGAAGCGTATTTTTGAAGAAATGAGGCGCAGCTTCGGCGTTTCCATTGAGGCACCGACGTGAACACAGGCACAAGCAATGGCCTTGCTTCAGTTTAAGCAGGACTCCGCTGGGTTCAAAAGGAATATTGGCGTAAGTTACTGATTTAATGTTGGTTATCCGGCAATTTCCTCCAGGGAACGGGAAAAGGAATGAGAAGTTCGCCGAGACGGACGGCGGTTCCGGCAACTGGCCGAGCACCCTGAAGCGCTCGCGGGAGATGCGGTTTCGCAGCGGGTCTTCAGCGAGCGGTCGTTGTTCATGGCCGATCAGGCGATGGTGGTCCGGGTCGGGGGAATCATTTGAGAGGCGGCGGTGTGGTTCGACCGGTTAAAAACTCGGCGATTGATTCTAAACGCTACCTGCCGCACCCCAGAGCTGTCGGGCGAGACCGCGCACAAAATGCTGGTTGGATGGATGATCGAGCCAGCCTTCCTTCGCCAGTGCGTTGTATTCGCCGGACAGTCCCATTAGTTCGAACCAGGCAGGTGTGGTGCTCTCCCGGAAACCCGCGTGCAACCCAAACGCCGATTCAGCGAGTTGAAGCACGTGCTTACCATCGCACTCTGACGCACGGGCGACCCGGGCGAAGATGGTTTCGTCAGGCTCGCGGGCAGTGAGATTGGCCTCGAAATAGGAGATAACCAACACGGAGAAGCGGGCTTCCGTTCCGATTTCCGCCGCAGCGGCGTTCAGGAGCGCCTCCCGTTCAGGCTTGAAAGAATGATAAGAGTTCAGCGAATGAAACACGCTGTCGGAAAGCGTCATGTGGGAAAAAGCCTGAGCGAGGACCTCTACTGTATTCGCAAACGATTCTGCCAGAATTCCTTCGAGGACACCGCGCCGACCCTCGTTCGGCTCGAGAGCCCGCAGCTCCGCAGCTGCAGCCTGCAGAATTGAATGCGCTACACAGTGGGCCGATTCGTGGAAAGTGAAATTACGCCTGACGCTCCCCCGGATAAATCGCGGCGTGACGCGAGCGTTCGGATGCGCCTCGACCAGGCGGCGAAACGTCGTTCCGGTGTCGAGGTATGGAATGGTTTTCTCGCCGAGAATCCGGTCAAGGGAAGCCAGGCTGCAGCACTGATAATCTCTCCATAACGGCGTATCCGCCGCCGAGAATCGATAGCCGAAATCAATTGCGGATTGGCGGATAGCCGCGAAAACCGGACTGTGCCGGCAAAGATACCGATCGCCCAAAGCGTCAGTCAACCCATTGGGCACCGGGACATTGTCGAGTTCGGCAAGCCACGAGAGTGGAATGCCAAGTCTGCTGAGGGCGAATTCTGCTTTGGTCATCGTGTTCGTAGAAACTCAAAGAGAGGAATTTGTTCGGATTATAGCGGGGTGGAAGAGTGCACCGGTCCCGAAGGACGTCGCACACGCGGCCGAAGGCGGTCCGATGATATACTCCAATACAGTTCGTGGGCCTGTGGCGCAGTTGGGAGCGCGCTTCCATGGCATGGAAGAGGTCAAGGGTTCGAATCCCTTCAGGTCCACCATTCAATTTTGGTTTAACAGCGCCATCGTTTGATTCCGGTCTCGAAACATTGGCGGCATTCGATCAGTTTCCTCAGCAGATAAGGATCAATGACGACGACGTCATCTGCCAGACGTTCGAGGACGAGATTGTGCTATTCCAATTGCGCAATCAGCAGTATTACAGTCTGTGCGCAGTTGGGGCTCACACATGGAGATTGCTCGCCGATAACGGAGATGTTGCCCAGGTGGCCGAGCGGCTCTGCGCGGATTATACGGGCGATCCGGCTGCGATACGCGCCGATTTTAGCGAGTTTTTGCGCGAGATCCTCTCGGCTGGATTAATACGGGCTGTCTGATGAAGAGACTTTTTTCGTCGACCGGGGTCTTTAGCGGTTGACGGCTGCCCGCAGTACCCAAACGAGTCAATATCGGCCTACGCACCATGAGCGCAATTTTCGGTTTCATCAATCTGGATGGACGCCCGGCGAATGAGCGCGAACTGGAACTCATGGGCTTCGCCCAGGCGGCAAATGGCAAGCACGGCGGCACTTCGTGGATCAGCGGGAACGTGGGACTGGGGCAACGTCTCGAATGCTTCACTCCCGAAGATTGTCTGGAATCGCCGCCGGAAGTTCAGGCAAATGGACGATACGTTCTGGTGTGCGATGCCAGAATCGACAACCGGCCGGAACTTGTTTGCGAGCTTGGAATCCCCTCCGCGGATGCCCGGGCACTTCCGGACTCGGCATTTATCCTGCGGTCTTACGAAAAATGGGGCGCCGATTGCCCCGGGCATCTGATTGGCGCCTTTGTCTTCGCCCTTTGCGACCTGCGGGAAAATACCGTCCTGATTGCACGTTGCCCGATGGGAGAACGGTCGCTGTTTTTTCACCGAACTTCGCGCCGATTCGCGTTTGCCTCAGCACCACGCGGGCTGTTTGCCCTCCCGTCGATAACGCGCCGGATCGATGCGCAGAGTGTAGCGGATTTCCTTGTCCGTGCCCCGAAGGAACCCGGCAGCAGCTTTTTCGAGGGCATTGAAACGGTACAGGCCGGACACTCCATCGTCATCACCCGAAAAGGAATTACATCCCGACAATACCGGGGATTGAATATTTCGCGCGAGAGGCGCTTCGCGCGAGACAGCGACTACGTCGACGCATTCAACGCACTATTCGATCGTGTGGTCGCCGACCAGATGCGCAGCGCGACGCCGGTTGCCATATCGATGAGTGGCGGGCTTGACTCCACAGCAATAGCCGCATCCGCCGCCCTGACGCTCCCAGCCGAAAGCGCGCTGCACACCTTCACGGAGGTTCCGCCGCCGGGCTTCAAGTCGCCGGTTCCCGCGGGCCGGTATGCGGATGAAACTCCGTATATTGAGGCGATGGGCAGGCGCTACGACAACCTGAATATTCATTTTGTCTGCTCCGACGGCAGTTTCTATCTCGATCACCTGGATGCTTTCTTTTGTGCCGCCGAAACACCGCTGCGCAATGCCTCGAACTGGACGTGGATGAAAGCCATCTTCGAGGAGTCGCACCGTCACGGCGCTCGCGTTCTCCTGACCGGTACGTCCGGGAATCTCACGGCCACATGGGATGGAGCAGGGCTCCTGCCCGATCTGCTTCGCAGCTGGAAATGGAAGCGAGCGATATTTGAAGCCCGCGCTCTCGCGCGCCGAAGCCCCGCGCAATCCGCGGCCCGCATACTGTTGGGCCGGGGTTTATTCCCGCTGTTGCCGGACAACATCAGTCACGGTATTCGGCGGCTGCGCGACGGCCGTGGGAGTCTCGCGGCCACGCCGGTCTGGCTGGCAGACTCACCCATTCATCCGGAATTCGCGGTAATCCAACGCGTCGTCGAGCGTGCGCGCGAAAAGGGGCACACTCTTCTGCTGAACCCCGCCCGGGTATCCAGAGGTCCCTACTTGATTCGACAGGCGGATCTGCGAGCCAATGACAGGCGCGGCATCGAAGCTCTCTTCGGCGTTCAGCAACGCGATCCGATGGCCGATATTCGTCTCGTCGAGTTTTGTTTGTCGCTTCCCGAGGAGCAATACTTGTTGGGTGGTGAATCCCGGTCGCTGATTCGCAGGGCTGTGGCCGGCCGGTTGCCCAACGAAGTGCTTCAAAACAGGCAGCGAGGCCTGCAGGCCGCGAACTGGCTGGATTGTTTCCGCGCGGCGCGGCCACGGATCAAAGAAGTGATCGAAGGATTGGAAAAGAGTCCGGCGGCGAGCGCCGCGATCGACCTGGCGCGCCTGCGGAGTCACGCGGATGGAATCCTCAACGCGCGCGCGGACTCCTCGCGGGCGCTTGCGGATTACCGCGGCGTGCTGGACCGCGGCATCGCCACAGGCTGCTTTCTCAGATGGGTCGAGCGCGGCGAATAGCAGCTATGAATCGTTTCCACTACGCTTACGCCGGGCTGCGGGTCGCATCGGAAATCGAACTGCCCGAGTGGGCGGCCTTTGCGCAGGCGAACCCTGCTGGTCCTCCGGATGTGACGATCTCGATCGGTCCTGTTCGTGAAGACGATCTGGCCGCCGCCGAAAATCGGCGCGTGATCACGGCGGACGAGTGCCGTTTTCTTGTGCCCGCCGCAGGCTGCTTTCGGGTGCGGAACGGCAGCGAGATCGTCGTGGCTCCGGCGCCGGCCGCGCCGCTCCGGAGACTTTGCCCGTGGTTGACCGGGACAGCATGGGCCTCTCTTTGCTATCAGCGCGGCTTGTTCCTCTTTCATGCGAGCGCTCTACTTGTCGATCGGGCCGCGGTTCTTTTTTGCTCTCGCGCGAAAGGAGGAAAATCGACGATCGCCGCGGAGCTGAATCGGCGTGGGTATCCTCTCGTCAGTGACGACTTGTGCCACATCGATATTCCCGCCGAAGGTCCGCCCATGCTCCACCCCTCGGTGGCGCGCCTGAGGCTCTGGGTCGATGCGCTGGGCGAATTGGGCTGGAGTCCGGAGAGTCTGGAACCGGACCATGTTCGGGCGGGCAAATTCAACGTCACCCGCGATGTCCGGAGAGTCGGGCACGCGTCGCCAGTGCGTGCGATCTATCTGCTCGCGTGGGGCGAACTGGCGATTACGCGCCTCGAGGGCGTGGAAGGGTGGCGCCGGTTTCTGCCATCCGCCACCTACCGGCCCAAACTGCTTGACTCGCCCGAACAATTGAGCCGGCACACGGCGCGAAGCATGGCGGTGCTGCAACGGGTGCCTCTATGGGAACTGCGGCGGCCGCGCGATCTCGCGGCTTTGAAGGGAGTTGCGGATCTGCTGGGAAACCATTGGTCCGAGGCGGGGTATAATTCCTAAGCGCATGGCGTCTTCCCCAATCGATTCCCGCTCGATCGTCGTCACCACTTCGGCAATCCCGTTTGCGCGATTGGATGACGATATGCTCGCCATCGACGAACGGGCCGGATTTTGCTACTCGATGAATGCTTCCGCGGTTCGGGTCTGGGAACTGGCGGCGAATCCGATGTCCGTGGGGGACATTTGTGCGGCCCTCTGCCAGGAGTTTGCGGTTGAGCCCGACACCTGCGTGCGGGACGTCTCGGAACTTCTAACAGCCATGCGGGATGCTGGCTTTGTCAGTGTTACCGATGCGGCGATGGGCTAGCCTGCCGGGCAAGTTCCTGCGTTTGCCGACGGAGCGGCAAGGCTTGTTGGCGGATGCCTGGTGGCAACTGTTCGTTGCCCGCCTGCTGCTACGGTTACTGCCGTTCCGCGGGCTGACGAAATTCCTTATTAAGGCCCCTTCTCGCCAGTTCCTCCGAACCGATTTTGAACGTCAGCAGGTACGCCGGAAAGTGAGTTGGGCCATCAACCTGGCTGCGAAATATCTGCCCGGCGAAACTGTTTGTTTTCCGCGTGGATTGGCCGCACAAACTATGTGTCGAAAACGAGGTATCAATGCTATTCTCTATTACGGAGCGGCGGTATTGCCCTCCGAGGGTCTGGCGGCGCATGTGTGGGTTCTCGACGGCGATGACGGTATCGTTGGACACCAAACCGCTGATAAATATCGCGTCTTGGCGTGTTTTCCGCTTTGATGATTTCGTTTACGATGTGTGATAATACACTGACGGGGGGACTACGATGGAAAACCTAAAGAGCTCTGAGGGATTAGATCCAACAACCGGCGAAGTCGGCAAATCCGATCGTGTATGGGTGAAGCCGACCTTGGAGCGGCTTTCGCTGAAGCAGGCGCTGAGCGCTCCGAGCATCGGTTCGGGCGACGGAACCACACCTGGCTCCTAGCTCTCGCCAGATCCGAGAACCCTCATGGCAAGTTTTGACGTGAGAGGTTGAAGCGCCGTTCGCTGTCAATGTGCCCGATTACTTCTATCTTTCATTCGGCCTGAGAATTCGTTCTGAGATTGAGTGCGAGCAACTACTGCCAGGGATCGGTCCGGCGGAGGTCTGTATTCGTGTTGGCGAAGTTCCCGAATTTCTGCCAGAACCAACGTTCCAGGGATTCCTCTACCAGGTTGCCCCCGGAAAACTCCTCCTAAAAATCACCCACGTAGCAAGGTATTTGATATCCGGTGGCAATGAAATTCTCGTCCAGCCCGCGTCCGGGGCGGATCTTGATGAAATTCGCCTGTTTCTATTGGGTTCCGCATTAGGCGCGCTTCTTCACCAGCGAGGAGTCCTCGCCATCCACGCAAGCGCGGTCACAACCCCGCACGGCGCGGTGGCTTTTGCCGGGCTGTCCGGCGCCGGCAAGTCCACTCTGGCTGGCGCCTTTTATCGAAAAGGCTATGTGGTGCTTGCCGACGAGATATGCGCCGTTGATACCGCAGGTTGCCCGCGCGTGATGCCAGCCGGCCCTTTTTTGATGTTGTGGGCGGATGCATTAAAAGAGATGGGATTTGACGGGTGTGAGCGGCGCGCGGCGCGCCCCCAGCTTGAGAAGTACATTCTGCCATTGGTGGATGGAGGCGACGCCGAAACCTGCGGGCTACGCGTGATTTATATAATTGAGCCCGCCCACGCGGAGCTCTCGCCTCCAATTCCCGTCAAAGGCCTGCCGAAAATTCAGATACTGGCGCAGAATACGTATCGACCGCATTTCGTCGAGCATATGAACCTCGATACGGAGCATTTTCGGCGCCTCGCCACCGTCGCTCAACACGTGCCGGTCAGACGGGTGGCAAGGCCCCAGGGCAGCTTCAGTCAACTCAACAATCTCGTCGAGTTGCTGGAAGAGGACCTTCTGGAACTTGCGTAACATCGTCTGGCTGGCTTCATATCCGAAATCCGGCAATACATGGTTGCGGGCATTTCTGACGAATTTCCAAAGTTCCGCCGACGTTCCCGCCGATATCAATGACCTTGGCGCTGCGCGGTTCGCCAGCACCCGCTGCACGGCCGATGAGGCGCTTGGGATCGAATCCTCGGACCTGACCTGGGAAGAGATCGACTGTTACCGCCCGGCAATCTACAGATATCTCGCCGCCCAAAGCCACGACTTGCTTTTCGTCAAGTCACATGATGCTTACACTCTGAATTGCAATACCGAACCAATCATCCCGGCGGATGTGACCATGGCGGGAGTGTATGTGGTGCGCAACCCACTGGATGTCGCCGTCTCGCTGGCGCATTACAGAGGTATCCCGCCGGACGACGCCATTGATCAGATGGCGTCGGAGACCGCGACGCTCTCGGGACATCGTGAGCGACTTTCTTTCCACCTCCGCCAAACCCTATTGTCGTGGAGCCGGCATGCGCTGAGCTGGATCGATCAACACGCCATTCCGCTGCATGTTATTCGCTACGAAGATATGAGCCGACGGCCGCTTGAAACCTTCCGGGGACTAATTCAATTCCTCGGTTTACCAGACGATGTCGAGAAGATCAACCGCGCCGTGGCGTTCTCGGCTTTTGATAAGCTTCGGCAACAGGAACTGGAATCCGGATTCAGAGAGAAGCCCGTTGAGACGGCGGCGTTTTTCCGCCGTGGGCGGGCAGGTGCATGGAAGGAAACGCTCACGAACGAACAGGTGGGGCGGCTGGTGCGCACGCATGAAGCGGTGATGCGCCGTCTGGGATACCTCTCCGAGGCTGGATTTCCGGAGTGATTGCAGAAACAAAAAGCGCACCGCCCGTGAAGGCGATGCGCTTCCTGGAAAACAACGTGCTGTAAAGGCTTACGCCTTCTTACGCCGGCGGGCACCCACGATTCCGATGGCACCGAACCCGCTCAACAGCAACAGTACGCTGGTCGGTTCGGGTGCCACGGTGTCAACAGTGATCGCGGAAAGGGCCAGTTCGCTCGGGAGATTCCCGGTGGTGCCTACGCTGGCTGGTGTATTACCGAGATTTTCCGTGATAGTCACGCTGACGAGCCAGTCGTTTGCGAATTGCGAACCAAAAATGAACTCCTGATCGTCCAGCTTCAAAGTTCCCGCGCTGCCCGCATAGTATCCGGTGGGATTCGCCGCAGTGTAGTTGAAGGTGTTATAGACGACCTTCGTATTGACAGTAACGCCGTTGATCACATTGTTTTGCGCGGAGGTTCCGTGCGGGTTGGTGCTGTTGTTGCATGTCGAAGTGGTGGTCGTGAGACAACCAACCGCCGCACGCATATCACCAGAATTGTTGGTGTTGTTGCTATTGAGCAGGGGCACAGCAACTGAAACTATGTCACCCGATGTGTCGGTCGAGCTGGAGCCGAAGTTGAAAGTGAGGGTCGCATCGTTACCGCCCAGCGTGCCCCACTGGTTGTCCATCATCGTCCACAGATCGGTCACGCCGCTGATCCCAATCGGGATAGTGATTGACACAGGAACCTGGTTGGTACCGTTCGAACCCCAATAGTTCTGGGAGTTTCCGTTGCTCGAAACGCCGTCCGACAACATTGCGAAGGTTGTTCCTGCCGTATCGGTCGCTGTCATACCTGAAGGCGTGCCGCCGGTCTGCGTGTAGCCCGTGAAGGGAACGGGAGTCGTTGCTCCGCTGTTGCTGGTGGCTCCCGAAAACAGAATGTTGTCGTAGTTTCGTTCCACCCATCCAGTGGTCGAACCCGCGACGCAATTTCCAGCCCCAGCCGCGCAAACGGCTCCGGCTCCTTGATTAATATAGTTTGCGGTGATTCCACTGGCACCGCCGATTTGCACCGAACCGGCGTTTGCGGCGACCGCTCCGATCAGGCCGATAGTTGAAACAACAGTAACGCGAAACATTCAATTCCTCCGAGCCGGACTTAAGGTATTCCGATCTACTTCATCATAGTACAGCAACCTACATTCAAAATGAACTGGAAAAATTCATCCGTTTCTCCCACAAGGTCCAGTACCGGAAGTGAGTCCGATAACAGATACTACAACCGTATCGCCAAGACCCACTCGGCAGAGCACATCGGAAGTTTCCACATTACTCAATTCCAAAGGTTTCGCGCTCTAAAGATTTCGCAAATCTCCTCCGATAAACGCACAGGAGATTTCAAAGATGCTCTGCCGATATAAAGCCGTTCTAACCTGTTATTTCTTTTGCAGCTTAGCTGCTCAGGCTGCGCCCACCGCCGCCTTGCGTGTCCCGTCCGCATTCGTCGAGAACCACGGACAGGCAAGCGACAAGGTGCGCTATATGGGCATTGGCTCCGAATTCCGGTCATGGTTTGGCAATCGCGGCATGATTCTTCAGAAAGATCGGACAGTTGTCGAAATCTCCTTTGCCGGGGGCGACGACGGCCGCATCACCGCCGACCGCCCAACATCAGGCGCTGTGAACTACCTTCGCGGCAACGACCGAGGCGCGGGGCAGACGGGTCTGTCAATGTTTGGAACGCTCCACTACCGGGGCGTCTGGCCCGGCATCGAAATCAGATACGAGGCGGAGAACGGCGGGGTAAAGGCCGAATATGAAGTTGCTCCCGGCGCCCAAGCCGACAACATCCGATTACATTTGAGCGCCAGCGCCCGGATCGAGAAGACCGGCGCACTGCGGCTTCATGGTGAATCTGGTGATTTCCTCGAAGATACCCCCGTGCTCTACCAGACGATCGGCGGCCGCCGAGTTCCCGTAAATGGCGGATTCAAAATGGTTTCGGACAATTCGATCGGGTTCTGGACCGGGGAATACGATCACTCCCAACCGCTCGTGATCGATCCCTCGATCTCCTTCAGCGGCTATTTCGGCGGAAGTTCGCAGGATGTCATCACAGCCATGACTCTGGATGCGCAAAACAACATCATCGTGACGGGCTATACCACCTCGACCGACCTCCCGGCGGCGGCGGGAGCCCGCCCTCATTACGCGGGCAGCGTCGACGTGTTTGTCGCCAGCTTCAGTCCAAATGGCGGTTCACTGAACTATTGCACCTACCTCGGCGGATCGGGCCGGGATCAGGCGGCCGGCATCGCAGTTGACGCTTCGAGTAATGTCTACATCACCGGCTACACTTCCTCCACGAATTTTCCGGCGGTGTCAGCCTATCAGTCGCACCTGAGCGGAACACGCGACGCCTTCGTCGCCAAACTCAACCCGACGGGCAACACTTTGCTTTACAGCACCTACTTCGGCGGCTCTGGAGTAGACACGGCATCGGCCATCACTGTCGATTCGACTGGCGCTGCTTACATCGTCGGCGATACGACATCCACCAATCTTCCGGCGACGGGCTTCATGCAGCCCAAACTGCGCGGCGGCCAGGATGCTTTCGCGGCCAAACTGTCCCCGGCGGGCAACATTCTGTCGTTCGTGACTTACCTTGGCGGCACCGGAACCGATCATGCCGCAGCGATCCGCCTGGGCGGTGTAGGCAACATCTTCATCGCAGGCTACACGATGTCGACCGACTTTCCCACGCTGTCCGCGTATCAGCCCAAATCCGGCGGTGGTCAGGATGGCTTCCTGACGAAAATCACTTCGGATGGCAAAACCTTGAAGCTCAGCACCTACCTGGGTGGTTCCGCCGGGTCCGCGGGAGCCCCGGAGGAAATCAATGCTGTCTGGACGGATGGCTACAACAACATCATCGTCGCGGGAACCACCAGTTCTTCGAACTTCCCCGTAACTCCCGGCGCATATCAAACCACGTTTGGAGGACAGACCGATGGCTTCATCTCCCGTTTCAGCGTGACCGGCCAACTGACGCAGTCCACCTTCCTTGGCGGCATGCTCGCCGATGGGATCAACGCGCTGGCGATGGACTTCCACGGCAATCCTTACGTCACCGGTTTCACTTCATCGACGGATTTCCCGGTTGCATACCCCCTGCAAAATGTGAATTTGGGATTGATGGATGCTTTCGTCACCAAACTGAATCCGGCGTTGTCGACGATTCTCTTCGGCACCTACCTCGGCGGCTCCTCCAGCGATGGCGGCAATGCCATAGCCGTTGACAGCCAGACCTCCATCGTCGTTGCCGGAGAGACCAGTTCCAGCGACCTGACCGTTTCTGGCAATCTGCAGAATCTGATTCCTTCAATGCTGTCGTCCTTCATCACCAAAATCAGCCCTTCTTTCACCCTCGGCGTTGCTTACGCCAACCAGAGTCAGAAAGCTTTCACTGCTGACCCATGGCACGTTGCCTCCTACACAGCATCCACGCTTTACGGAAACGCCACCGACATGGCAATCGTCGGCGATTGGACCGGCTCCGGCGTAAAGCGAATCGGCGTCTTCCGCAATGGAACCTGGATTCTCGATACCAACGGCAACGGCATCATCGACGCCGCCGACAAAACAATCGTGTTCGGGCAAGCCGGGGATGTGCCCGTCGTCGGCGACTGGCGCGGTACCGGAAAAATCGCTCTTGGCCTCTTCCGCAACGGAACGTTCATTCTGGACTACAGTGGCCATCTTTCCGGAACACCGACCGGGCTGCAGGACCCGACGTTCGTCTTCGGCCAGGGCGGTGACGTCCCCGTAACCGGCGACTGGACCAATTCCGGCACAACCAAGGTCGGTATCTTCCGCAACGGTCTCTGGCTGCTGGACTCCAACGGAGACCACGCTTACACCAGCCAGGATCGCAGCTACACCTACGGGCAGGCCGGCGATGTCCCGGTAGTCGGCGATTGGGACAGCTCAGGAGTACCCAATAAGATCGGCGTGTATCGGGCGGGAGTCTGGGTGCTCGACTACGATGGCGACGGCGTCTGGACCACGCCGGGCTTGACCGAAATGACAATCGGATTCGGTTTTGCCGGCTACTCCCCGCTCGTATTTTAAAGAAGCGATTTCAAAAGGCGCCCGCGACACCAGTCGCGGGCGCCTTCGTATTTTCAGACGTAATCGCGAATGGCCTCACCCTATCAAGGCGCTTGATGCACACTATTGCCTTTCATCTATCGACTTCCATTGGGAATTCCCACTATGCTGGCCCCTGAAACACAGTGTGAGGATTCCCGTGCTGCCTTTGGAGAAAGCCTTACTTGACGGATCGCAGAAAGACCGCAACGCCCTGATCTTCGATCGCCACTACGGGCTCGACGGAAAGGGCGGTGCGAATTTTCAGCGTATTGGGCACGAAGTCGGACTGACGCGCGAAAGGGTCCGCCAGATCGTAGCCGAGTCCGATCCGGGACGATGCTTCAAACCCGATACGGTTGCAGCGCTCGACGCGCTGATTGCGGACATCCTCGCCACCCTGCCGGCGCCCGCTGCCCTGATCGAGAAGCAACTGCAAACCAACGGCTTGACCTTGAAGCCTTTTCGTCTGGAGGGGATCGTTAATGCGGCCGCTTTGCTGGCGCGACCCGCCCCATTTCATATCAGGAGCCTGAACCGAAAGCGATACGCCGTGCCAGCGGGCTATCCGCACTTCGGCGATATTGTCATTCGCGCGCGGCACGCGGTTCGCCGCGATGGTATGACCGCAGTGACAGCCTGTTTGACGGCGCGGCCCAAAACACAGACAGGCCAGCGGGAGGCCATTGTGGTCGAAGCTGTCCTTTCCGCGCAAAGTGATTTTCGATGGCTCGACCGGTCCACCGGATGGTTCTGGTTCACCGGAACGACCAGGAATCGCGCCGTGAGCCGCATCCGGAAAATGCTTGCTGTCGCCAATCCCCTGACGGTAAGTGAAATATCGTCAGGTCTGGCGAGGATGAAGTGTCCTCTGCCGCCGCAGGAGACTCTGATCGAGTTCTGCCGGCAGATGCCGGGGTTGATCGTGGCGGGTCAGACTGTCAAGGCGGATCCCTCGATCGACATAACCGCTGTTCTGAACAAGACCGAGAAGGATATCTTCCAGCTCCTGTCGGAGCATGACGGATGCATGTCCAACTCGGAACTTATTATTCGTTCGAGAGCAATCGGGGTAAAACGTCCGACTTTCTACCAGTGCGTCACTTACTCGCCGATTGTGTCCAGATACAACCACGATCAATATCGGCTGATCGGTGCGACCGGTCTGGATGTACCCGAACATCCGCGAACTTCTTTCCTGATGGCCCGGCACGGCGATGTTACTGCCTGAGTTAGCTGCTGACGGCCAGCGGAACCTCAACTCCCGCACGCACTCTCAGGAGTTGCAGTTAGCCTTGCGGGCTTCGCCTCTTTCTTCTGCAGGAACAGATCGGCAATCACCTTTCGGAACCACTGGCTGGCGGGATCGTGTCGCAGGCGTTCGTGCCACAGCTGATAAATGTAATAAGCGGGGATCTCAAACGGGACTTCCACCAGGCGAATCTGGCCGGCCTGCGCGAAGAACGTTCCCAACTGTTCGGGAAGAATCGCCAGCAGATCGGTGTTCGCGACAATCGGTCCTAATCCGATAAAGCTTGGCACACGGAGACCGACTTCCCGGCGAATCTTTCTCGCCTCGATAGTCTCCTCCACGATCGAGTGACCGGTACCCGAGGTGGTCACCGCGACATGTGACTCCGCTTCGAACTGGTGGAGCGTCAACGTCTTCGCGATGCGCGGATGATCGGAGCGCAAGGCGCAGACGAAGCGATCCTGAAACAAGCGCTGCCCGCAGAAGCCCGCTCCTTTCGGTGGAATGAACCCGACGGCAAGGTCGGCTTCGCCCGATTCGAGCAGCGAGTGCGTGCGGTCGGTGATGCCTCGCAACGTTACGCTCATCGAGGGTCCACTGCGGCGGAGGCGCTTCAGCAGCGTCGGAAGAAGCGTCAGTTGTGCGATATCCGTTGAGCAGAGCTGAAAGACGCGGTCCGACTTCAGCGGATCGAAGACCGTCCGGTGCTCGATCACCTGATGCATGTAAAATTCCGCGCTCTTCATCACCTCGATCAATTCGGCGCCGCGCGGCGTCGGCTCCATCCCGATCGAAGTCCTCACGAAGAGGGGGTCGTCGAAATGCCGCCGAAGTTTTGCCAGCGCCATGCTGACAGTCGACTGGCTGAGCGACAGATTCAGAGCGGCGGCGGACACGCTTCTCGTCCGGTGCAGTTCACCCATGACGGATACGAGTCTGAGGTCGATGTTTTTCAGCATGCGATGCTCGCGGTCGGACCGCTTCGGCCACTGGCCACGAACGCGGTGGAAGCCTGTAAAGTGCCCCAAACCTTTAGAAATGCATGCATTTCTTATTGAGTCTCAGTCTATACCTGCGTGCATAATGCTGTCAATAACGGATCATCGGGAAGGGGTATATTTACGGCGTTACGCCATTGACGCGCCGCATCGGCGGCGGGTGCGCGCCTGGTATTCATCGATCCGAAAAAATTAAATGCATGCATTTAAGCTCATCTGGAACTGCGATGGACGTTATCAATGCATTTGAAGATATCGGCAGAAACGAACCTGGCACGCGGGTGTAAACGCGCGCCGCAAGTCCCGACAAACCGCACACGCGCGCAAGTAAGCGGTGCTTTCTGATTTTTACCAGCGGTAAGTAAAATGCCGGCGCGGTTATTTCGTGTCCGGCGAGAACTCCACGGACTTGACCTGTGCAAGGTCCAATCTCTCGGTGCCTCCAAGCCGGTCCGCGAGGTATAGAACCCGGAAATCTTTCACGAGCGACAGCCGACGCGCGGTCCCGTCTTTCAGGAGAAACAGGGCATCGGACGCCGTGGTTACCCTTATCGTCGCGATTGAATCGAGCCAGGTCTTTACGAGGGCTTCGTTCCCGGTTTTGCCCGTGATGACGGTTCGCGAACAAATGCTCACGGAGCACCCGACGCCTTCGAGCCTCGCCGATCGACTGGTCCCATCGGCCATCGTGATTCTGGTCATCATCCCCGCCAGATGGCCTCGCCGATCCGCGGCGGGCTCATTTTCCCCTCGCATGGCGAAAGTCACGGGGGCCAACAAGGCTGCCGCCAGAGTCGTAATGCGCAGTGCCGTTTTGATCATGTTGCTCATCCTCATTAGTTCGCGTTTCTCGACAACAAGCTCTCATTTTCGTTGAGAACCGAGACGATATCGCCCTCGTATTCATCCCTCCTGCACAAGCCGGCGTGGATGGCCGCGATCCGCCCGGCCCGGTCGATGATGAGCGTGAGCGGGATCGCATGGAGGCCGCCGAAGAGCCCGGCAACATTGCCATCGCCAATCATGACCGGGTAGTTGATCCGCTTCCTGTCGATATACGGCTTGACGGCAGCCCAGCCGCCCTCGTCCATCGAGACACCGAGGACCGTGAAACCTCGATTCCGGTTTGCCCGCTCGAACTCGACAAACCATGGAATTTCCTGTTCGCACGGGGAACACCATGTAGCCCAGAAGTTCAGCAGAACCACTTTGCCGCGGAAATCGGACAGCCTGACCGGCTGGCCCGACGCGTCGCTCAGCGTGAAATCGGGCGCCGGTTTGCGATCACCGGCCTTCACGTAGGTGCTGCTGGGGCCTGGCCCTCCCATGAGGAACTGGCGCACCGCGGTGGTCTCTTCCACGCACGCCGATACACAACGTTTGGCAAACGTCCGGTTTCCCGGGAAGGCCACGATCGGGAGGCACGCCGCCAGAGTGACCACGGCTATCAGGCCCCATCGCCGTGGGCGTCGATTGTTCGCCATCCGCCGTTCCCTGAGAAGCGCAAGGCCGCGCCGCAGGTCCGGCTGCCATTCACCGTTCGGGCGCAACGGCGGGAAATGTTCGGCAATTAAACGATCAACCTCGCGCTCGTCATTTGTATCCATATCGTTCCTTTCCATAACGATCGTTTCCGTAACGCCGGATAAATTCCTTTCGGAAAGCTTCGAGGGCGCGGCGCAGCAATGTTCCAATCGATGCGGGGTTCAGATTCAGTGCAGAAGCCAGTTCCTGGTAGCTGAGATCATTGCTGCGGAGGAGTAACAACTCCGCCTGGCGTGGCTCAATCGTGCTCAGAACCAGACGGACTCTCCGCTCCTCCTCTTCAATCGCGTAGATTTCGTCAGGCATCGATGCCGCGGTCATGCCGTGGGTAACGAATCCGAGCACGCGCTCGCAGCGGCTTCGCAAGGTGCGCCGCCGCAGTTCGTTCAGCGCGGCTCGTACGGCAACGCGGTACAACCATCCTTGGGCGCCTTCTCCCTGTGCGTTCGGGGTCCGCTCCCACTTCAGGAACACCTCGACGGCAAGTTCCTCGGCGCGGGCGGGATCGCGGATGACGCCCGCAATGACGCGGGCTATACGTTCATATTGAGCGTGAAAGAGCGTCTCGAGATCGAGTTCCGCGTGGTCGCAACTCGTTTTTCCCGCGCTCATTTCGGCGGGTATGGCAACAGCGCCTTCATTTGCGGCTTCCACATGACTGGAACACCTGGGGAAGCGTGTTTGTGACAGCCTGGGGTCACATTTCGAATTATCGCGGCTGCATTGTCACGAGTAAAACCTGCGCGCAGGCCGGATGCCGCCGGGTCGCTCGTGTTTGCCGCGGGCACGCGGTTCCGGACACTCGCAACAACTGTGTTCCGATGACTTTCCACCCCGGTGCAATAGCGGTTTAGTATTCGTTGCGGACAGGCCGCAATGTCGGTTCACAACCAGAGTAAATTTTCTGAACTTCAATGGCCCGTGCTATTTGGCAAGCTTTTTGCGGTAAGGAGGACAGCGGATTTGTATTACCTGATGCTAATGATGGGCCGGGAGCAAATATGCGATTTCGGTTTTTGTGCATGAAGCGGCGGACCACCGGGCCGGCGGAAAAAACGCGGTTGACAGCAGCTTTGGAAAAACTTGGGGGGCTGAGCAGTAAGATGCTCCTCGCGGCTGCGTTGTGCGGGCTCGCATGGAGCCAGACGGGGTTGACAACAATCCAGGACACGCTGTTCAAAGCGGACGGCACGAAGTTCAACGGGACGCTGACGATTCACTGGGTGACATTCGACTCTGCCAACAACGGCACGGTCGTGCAACAGAGCACGAGCGTTACCGTGGTAAACGGAAACCTGCTGGTCCAGCTGGTTCCCAACGCCGCCGCGCAACCGCCTGCAAACGTCTACAGCGTCAGTTACCAGAGCGACGGGCGGGAACAGTTCGCGGAAACATGGACGGTTCCGGTGAGCGGAACGCCGCTGAAGGTTGCCGCAGTGCGAATCGGGATTGCGTCGACTTCGAATAGCGGTACCAGCGGCACGACAGCGGGCAATCAGACGCCGATCACCGAAGCCACTGTGATTGGGCTGGTAGCAGACCTGGCGGAACGGCCGCTTAAAGGCGTCGGCTTCGGGACGGACCGTGTCGCGATTATCAACGACAGCGGGCAGATTGAGACTGTCGTCGGCGATGTGGGCGATTGCGTGTTCGTGGATGGAACGTCCGGACCCTGTGGCCAGCCGACTTTCGCGGATGCGGAAACGCCTGGCGGAATTGTCGATGGGACAAACAATACGCTGACCTTGGCGTATGCCCCTCTCGGATCGAGTCTGATGCTCTTCCGTAATGGGCTTTATCTGACCCCGGGCTTCGATTACATGCTGAATGGAACCTCGGTGCAGTTTGTGGCGGGAGCCACGCCACAGGCCGGCGACCGGCTGACCGCGTCCTATCGCGTGGACACTTCGAGTTCGGGGGACATCGGCGGCCTTAACGGAGCTCCGGGGCTGCGGACGGCGGCGACGCAGGTCCTTTGCAGCCAGGCGGGGACCAGCACCAGTTCGACTATGACGACAAGCCTGGGAATGTGCGACATCCCGGCTGCCGGATTGCAGGCGGGCGACCGGATCGAGGTGCGATTCACGTTTTCGCACACCGGTACGAACGCGGGTATCAACTTTCAAATCAACTGGGGAAACACGACCTTACTGGCGCGAAGCGGATCCGCACAGGACTCGGCCATTGCCGGGGTTGCGGAAGCCGCTATCACAGGCGCGGGAGCGCAAATCAGCGTGCAGAGCTGGGGCACGGTGCTTTCGTTTTTGCCGGGGATCCTGAATGCCCCGGCGCAGGCCGGGCTCAGCGTGGATTTCCGGGCTTCGATGGCGCAGATGGGATCCGACAGCGTGACGCTGACGAACTTCACCGTGTTGCGGTATCCGGCCAATTGAGGGCGCCGAGGGGCCGCTGGAGAATGCGATTACCGGGTGGCGATCTGTTCGGTGATCGTCACCCGCGAAGCCAGACGGAAACGGATCACGGTTTCCGACGGGAGGCTCGCCGATTTTCCACGCGACGCCATTACAGCGCCTGCGCCCGCGCCGCCGCCGACTCCCGCGCCGATCGCGGCGCCTTTGCCGCCGCCGGCGATCGCACCGATGATCGCGCCAAGAGCTGCGCCGCCCCCGATCTTCGCCACGTCCGCCGATCGCGAAGTGTCGCCCTGCTTCGTCCAGGGATCTGTCGAGATTGCGACACGCTGGCCGTCCGAAGTCAAAATGGTTGAGAGGCTCAGGGTAAGAACAGCAGTGCCGCTGACGCGCCCGGCGGGCTGGGATGCCGTAATGCGCCCGCTGACCCGGGCGCCGCGTTCGGCGATCACGAGTCCGTCGACGACGATGGGTTCGGCAAGAGAAGCCCAGAACGTATCGCCCGGCATGGCGCGTTCGGTGGATAAGGATTGGTTGAGCCACACGGCGATTGTCGCCCCCGTGGGAAGCGTGACCTGCCGCGGGGCCGGAGGCTCGGGCGCTGGAGTGGGTGACGCGGCCTGTTCGATGGCGGGGAGAGGGGCGGCGGACGATGGCTCGGGCTCCGCCGCCGTAGGTACCGGCGGCGGAGCGTAAGGCTGCGGCAGCCACTGCGTCGGCTTCGCTCTCGCGATGACGACCGGTTTATTCCGATGCGGCGCACGCCGAACCGGTTCGTCGTAAATGGGAGCCGGGGCAGCGGCCGGGGCCGGAATGGGCGAGGGCTTCGACGCTGCTTCGGCGGCGCTGGCCGCCGGAGCGTTGAGAACCTGCTGGACGGGCGGAGGCGGCGCCGGGCGGGCGACGGGGGCGGTTATCGCCACCGGCGCGGGCGCGGGGATGGGCGGCGCCTGCGTCATCTTTACCGCCAGGCCGCCCGCGATTCCGGCGCCTGCCACCAACAAACCAATGTGCAGAGGCTTCATGCTCTCTTTCGCTTATGCCTTCTTCTGCTTAACACATGGACGCTAAAATAGACTCGTGAGTTTCCCACAAACTCTTCGAATAGGCAACGTTTCCGTAGCGCCGGCGACGGTGCTCGCCCCCATGGCGGGCGTTACCGATACGGTTTTCCGGCGATTTATCCGCAATCTGGGCGGATGCGGTCTGATCATGACCGAATTCACTAGCTCGCATGGCGTGAGCGCGTCGTTACGGTCGGATAATAGCAGGAAGCCGAACCGCACGCTGCAGCGCTACCTGAGGTTCGATCCCGCCGAACATCCGATTTCCGCCCAGCTCTTCGGCGCCGACCCGGAAACCATGGCGACGGCAGCCCAGGTCTGCCAGGATCTCGGCTTCGACATTCTGGATATCAATTTCGGCTGCCCGGTGAATAAGGTAGTCAAGTGCAATGGCGGGTCCGGGCTGCTGCGCGATCTTCCGCTCGTCGAAACGCTGTTGCGAACGGTGCGGAAGGCGATCACGATCCCGTTCACCTGCAAGTTCCGCGCCGGCTGGAATGATGAAGAACTCGTAATGATCGAGATGGCCCGGATTGCCGAGGATTGCGGGTTGCAGGCGGTTGCACTGCATCCGCGAACCCGGGAGCAGGGATATTCCGGCAAATCCGACTGGTCGAGAATCGCCGCTGTGAAGGACGCGGTGAAGATTCCCGTAATCGGCAATGGTGACGTGATCACGCCGGAAGATGCTGTGCGGATGGTGGAAGAGACAAACTGCGATGCGGTGATGATCGGGCGGACGGCGTCGTCAAATCCCTGGATTTTCAGGCAGATTGAGCAGTATCTCGCGACCGGACGTTACGATCAGCCGAGCCACGAAGACCGCTACGAAATCATGCGCACCTATTACGCGATGCTGCTCGATCGGGGCGAAGACGATGCGGTAGGAAAGATGAAGCAGTTCGCCACCTACTTTACGCACGGAGTTCGCGGCGGCGCGCAGCTTCGCGTGGCGATTTACCAGGCAAAGGAAGCGAATCAGATTGCCGGCCTGGTCGACGAGTTCTTCACTGGTTCAAGGGCGGCGGGCGATGAGGAAAGCACGCGACTCGTTCTCGCCTGAAGCGAGCTCAGCCCATCCGGCGAAAGCACCGCGAAAGTTAGCGAGCGAGGTGGCGAAGCGGCCGGAAGCTTTTCCGGCAATGGCGACGACGCCTTCCCTGCGGATGCCTGCCGCTATTTCGGGCAGCAAGTCCGGCTGCCAGTAGAGCCAGCAGACGATCAGATCCCACGAGTTCGGCGCGACGCGGTACTCGTGTTTTTCGAGATCGGCAGCCATGAAGCGCACGCCCGGAATTTCCCCTGCTGCGAGATCGACGGCGGTCACGTCCCAGCCGTGCCCGGCGAGCCAAAGGGAATGGCGGCCGGAGCCGGCCGCGAGATCCAGCGCCTTGCCGGGGGTGATGGCGGCGAGGGCGCCGGTCAGGATAGGGTCAGGTTTGTCCCTCATGTGGGGTTCTTTTGTTCGAGGAGGACGGTGCGCGTCGGGAAAGGCATCGTGATGCCTTCGGCCTTGAGGCGGTTGTAGAGGCGTTTGCGCAGTTCGCTCTGGACGCGGCCCTGCGCGCCGAAATCCGCTACGTTGAAGTTCACCTGAAATACAAGCGCGGAGTCGGCGGGCCCTGGATTGAAGAGAACGCCAGGCGAGGGATCCGCAACAAGGCCCTCGATGGCGTTGGTTGCGGCGATGGCTTCTTCGAGCAGAATCTTCTGCACGCGCTCGACGTCGGAATCGTACCCGACGCTGAACGATACCGATGTCCCCATCCGGCGTTCGGGCAGGTTGTAGTTGGTGTAGATGGCCTGGCCGAGCTTGCTGTTTGGGATGACGATCAGGTTGTTGGATCCGCCGCGCATTATCGTGCAGCGCCAGTTGATGTCGGTGACATAACCCTCTTCGCCGGTGTTGAGCTTGAGATAGTCGCCGATGTGGACGAATCCGGAGATCGAAACGTAGAAGCCGGCGAAGAGATTCGAGAGCGTGTCCTGCAGGGCGAGCGCGACAGCGAGGCCGCCCACACCGAGAGTGGTGAGGATCGGCGCAAGGCTGACGTCGAAGACCCGCAGAAGCGATGCGAGGCCAAACAGGACAACCATCAGCTGCGCCAGTTTCCGCGTCAGACTGGTGACCGATTGAGCGCCGGTCACACGTCCGCCGTAGAAGTGTACGGCGTTGCCCGCGAGCCGGCTCAGGGCAATTGTCAGCGAGAGAATCCAGAGCACGGCGAAGGTTCGCGGCAGGTACTTGAGGTCGATGCGCGGGATTTCGGAATTCTGCGTGGCGAGGTGGAGGCCGAGAATCAGCGACCACAGCACGATCGGACCGCGGAGGCTGTCGGCAATGAGGCGATCGAGACTGCTGTCTGTCCCCGCTGCCCATGCACGCAGGACACGAAGAAGAATGGCGCGGACAATGAGGCCTCCGACGACGGTGGCGCCCAGAATTGCCAGGGGAAACAGGAGCTCGAAAGGGTCCTTGAGCAGTTGCTCGATGGGGCGCATGAATCTTCTATTGTCTTCTGGATGAAGAACTTCTGCACGTGCGCAACGGTGCCGGCGTCAAAGGTTTTGATGCGTCGCAGTCCGTCAACCCGAGGTGTGCTCGCCATTCTCTGCGTTGGAACGACACTTTTCGGTTCCAGCGGGCAAGAGGATTCCCCGAAGGAACAAGCCGCGGCGCTGGCAAAAAAGGCGAAGAAAGCCGCAAAGGCCAGCAAAGAAGCGGATGCTTACCTGCTTTATTCGGAAGCGGCGGCGATGGAGCCGCGCAACAAGAGGCTGAAGCAGAAGATGGAAGCGCTGCAGTCGCGGGCGGCGCTTCAATCGAGTCCGGTTCCGGCGGCTGGCTTTGCGGACCCGAGCGCTCTACCGCTCGCTCCGCCGCTTGCCCCGCAAGACGTATTCGCGAGCTCTACGGCTGCGGAGTTTGCGCGGGCGCGTCAGCCGCAGGGTCCGCCGAAGCTGAAACCGAAACCCGGCACGCAGGATTTTGACCTCAACGGCAACGCGCGGGCGCTGTTCGATCAGGTCGCGCAGCGCTTCGGGCTCGAGACGGTCTACGATGGCGACTATCCAACGGGCGGTCCGCAGTTCCGTTTCCGGATCAACGGCATCGACTATCGTCAGGCGCTGCACGATCTCGAAGCGATGACCAATTCGTTCGTGGCGCCTCTCTCGCCGCGTGTGTTCATCGTCGCGCAGGATACTCCGGCCAAGCGCAACGACCTGGAACAGTTTGTCGCCGTGGTAGTTCCGGTTCCGGAAGCGATGACGGTGCAGGAACTCACGGAAATCGGGCAGGCTGTGAAGCAGGCGACGAACATCGACAAGATCACGTGGGACACGGCCGACGGCGTTCTCATCATGCGCGACCGCCTGTCGCGCGTCTTGCCCGCCCAGGCGCTGCTCGAACAGCTTTTCGCGTGGCGGCCGGAGGTCGGCGTGGAGGTGGAGTTCCTCGAAGTTTCCGACAGCGATATCCAGAATTACGGCTTCAATCTCACGAACAGTGTGCCTGCCGTTTTTCTTGGGCAGGTTCTGAATAATGTGCTGACCGCTCCGACGGGTGTCAGCGCGCTCTGGTCATTCGGAAGCGGGAAGACGCTCATCGGACTCGGTGTGGCGGAGGTGGACGCGCTGTTTAACCAGAGCCTGTCTTCGACGCACACTTTATTTCGGGCGCAGGCCCGATCGCTGGACAGCCAGGCGGTGACGTTCCATGTCGGCGAGAAATATCCGGTGATCACGCAGGGTTATTTCGGTGGAACGACGACTCAGCAGGGGACGACCTTCCAGCCGCCGCCCTCGTTCACATTCGAGGATCTCGGGGTGGAACTCAAGGTCACGCCGCATGTCCATGGGGTGGATGGGGTGACGCTGGCGGTAGAGACGAAGTTCGAGCTGTTGACCGGCAGTGCGGTCAATGGTATTCCGATCATTGGGCAGCGGCAAGTGACCGATCAGGTCCGGCTGAAGAATGACGAGTGGGCGGTGGTGGCGGGCGTTATGAGCAGCACCGATTCGAAGAGTGAGACCGGATTCTGGGGCCTTGCGCAGTTGCCGGTGATCGGGCGCCTGTTCAAGCAGGTGGCGAAAGACAAAGAGCACGAGGATTTGCTGATTGCGATCCGGCCGCATTTGTTGTCGCTGCCGCCGGACCAGGTGGTGACGCGGCGCGTGCGGGTGGGGAGTGATACGCGGCCATTTACACCGCTGTAGGGCGGGTGATCCAGCCGCTCGCCTTTTGTATTCCGTCGTGCTGAGTGTTCCGATAGCCGAGGTAATCCTGAATGAGCCGGGCGTGTCCGAAGGTTCTGCCGCTATTTTTGGGTTAGGAACGCCAGCACTTTCGCTGTCTGGCCAAGGATGACGTGGCCGGCTTCGGCCAGAAAGACTACTTCGGATCTGGGAACATGGCGCTGCAGACGCGTTCTCGTTCCAACCGAATCGAGCAACACGTCGCGCGCGCCTGCGATCGTGAGAACGGGCATTTTCAGCCGCCGAAGCGCCTCATCCGAAAAGCTCGGGATTTTCACCATGCGCGATCGAAAGTGTTCGTGAATCAGCGCCACGAAGTTGATGAATGCCTTCAGGCCTGGGGAGGCGTTCGCGGGCGGACGGCCGAGGATCCGTTCCGATAGTTTGCGTCTTCCTCGATCGCCAAATAAACGAAGCGCGAAGGTCGCGAACACGATGCCCAGTTTCTGCCGCCCGATACCGGCGGGGCAGAGGACGGCGAGTCGCTCTATTCGCTCGGGCCGTCGCGTGGCATAGTCGAGGGCCAGCCAACCGCCGAGCGAGACTCCGACGATGGATACGCGATCCAGCCCAAGACTCCCCAGCACGTCGTCGAGCCACAACGCATATGCGTCTGAGGCAAGCGGAGGGCTCGACGGCGCGCTCAAGCCGGCTTCGCCAATCATGTCGATGGCGTAAACGTGGAAATGTGCAGCGAAGGTGCGAACCTCTCCCATCCACATGGCGCTGTTACCAGCACCACCATGCAGAAGCAGGAGCGGAGGCGCCCCTTCGTCACTACAAGTCGCTTGACTGATAACGACGAATGTCTCGCCCTGACTTGTCGGAATTCGGACCTGCCGGTTGGGTACCGGCCAGTGTTCGAGGAACGCGAGACAACGCTCGCGGACCAGACGTTCTCCCTCCGCGGATCTGTAGATGGGCTTCATTGATCTGCTCCTTTCGAAAATGAACACACTTGTAGCGTGTGCCGAGGCTGACGTCTATTGTTGGTGCTGAATTCTTAGCTGGCGCCGCGCTTCTGATCGGCGAAGGCCAGCTGGACCGCGTAATCGCGGACGTCTTCCGGCCAGCCCGCGATCAGATCGCCAAAGCGGCGCCGGTCGTAAGCGAAGAGCGCGCGGGCCACTTCCTCAAAGCCGAGCAGATTGCCCGCGATGGCGGAGATGAAACGATACGTGGACTCCTGCGCCTCGCGGATGCGATCGCGATCACCGCTGTTGCGGCGAGCGTCCTCGACCAGTTTGCGGAGGGCGACGGAAGCGCCACCGGGTTGGGAGTTTAGCCAGTCCCAATGACGGGGGAGCAAAGTGACTTCTCTGGCCACGACTCCGAGGCGTGGACGTCCCCGGCCCCGCGACTCGGCTCTACCATCGCCATTTTCAGCGTAGGGGGTGGGGCTTTCAGCCGGAAGGCCGCGCATGTCCACATCGACTTGCCGTCCCGTGGCGTCGTCAAAAACGAGAAAGTCACCGCCTTGAGGCGTATCTTTCAGAAAATGCGCGACTTCGGATTGTGAGCCGACGGTGATTCGGCGGAGTTGATGAAAAACCGTGCAGGTCATTCATCAAATATACCCGGATATAAACAGGGTGTCAATATCACCCGGATTAAAATTATTGGGCTCAGTGCTTCTTCATATCGACTTCGCCTTCGATACAGGCGAACTCGAGCGCTTCATACTTCGGGTCGTTGTACTTGCTGAAGTAGTACACCATCTTCCACAGCTGTGTGTAGACCTTCGGATCTTCGACAGTCGCTTCGTACGTCATGTTGTTCGAATCCGTCATCGTGAACCGTTCGACGACGTGAATCGCATCGCTATGGAAATCCGCCGATTGATCGATCCACGACCGGCCCTTCTGATTGGTCACGTCGACAACCAGCGTGTCTCCGTCCCAGCGTCCACGCGAGTCGCCCATATAGAGCTTCGTTTTGGCATCGAGATGCGGACTTCCATCCATCGGGATCACCCGCCAGGCGTGCATGAATTCCCAGACCATCGCGACTTCACCGGGCGGCTGCAAGAGACGGAATCCGAACGGTGTGAAAGACGAATGCGGAAAGCCTCCGAGCAGGCAATGTGCGTCTGATTCTTCCAGCATGTGGTTGGCGGCGAGGTCCTGCTGCTTCTGGCGTGCCCAGGGTTGATAGGGAATCTTTCCGTCCGGCGGATCGACGATGACACCTTTGCGCTCCCCTCTGCCTGTGCTGCTGCTCTCCACGCTCAGCATCGACATCGAGTTGCCGGGCGCTCGCACGAGCCACACGCCCTGCATGTCGGGCTTGCCATCGGGAAGGTGGGGCACTGGTCCGCCTTTAACTTCAGGCGGCGAGTTGTAAGGGTTCGGCGTGAGGAGCGGGTTAACGGGTGCCTGACTGCCACCGCCCCGGCCCTGTGCCGGCGCATTTGGAGTCAGCAAAACCAAAAGACCCGCCGCCGCGATGATGACCAAAAATCGATTGCGCATGAGGGAACTCACTTTGGGCCGATGCCGTGCGGGTCCGGTTTGTCGCCGACTGTTACGGTCGGACCTTCCTTATCCGCGTAGCATTCGTATTCGAGAACCTGGGCGTTCTTCTCCGTATGCAGCATCAGCGGCATGGCGATCCGGAATGGCTTTGTCAGAACCTTCGGATCTTCGATCGTCGCTTCGTAGCTGATCGTCGTCGGACCGGTCCGGGTGAAGCGCTCCACAACGTGGAGAGCATCGCTGTGCTGGCTGCCGGCCTCGTCGAACCAGGTCATGTCGTTGAAATCGGCGACGTCGATGACCAGCGTGTCGCCGTCCCAATGGCCGCGGGAATCGCCCATCCAGAGATCGAGGCCGTCCAGGTGTTCGCCGCCCATGTTGATGTTGCGAATCGTGTGAACGTACTGCGAGAGAAACGCGATCACCGGCTGATTGGCCGATTCGACAATTTGAAAAGGATACGGAACATAAGCGAGACGCGGCACGCCGGGCATCTGGCACTTTACGACCGGATCTTCCGTGGCCTTGTTCTTCTCGTTCTGTTTTTTCTTCGCGAGCTCTTCCGGCTTATAGGGGATGCGGCCATCCGGCGGATCGACGATGACGCCTTTGCCGTTGACGCGCGCTTCGAGATTGGCGTCCACTTTGCCCCGGACTTCCCAGATGCCGTTGAGGTCCGGGTGACCGTCGGCGAGTCGCGCCGGCTTATAAGAGGAAGCTTTGGTTTGCGCGGGAGATCCGGATGCCAACGCGAGAGCCGCGGCGACGCATACGAGCGATATAGTTACTCTCATTTACCTGGGGCGGCACTTGTAGATGGAGCCGCGGTCTGGGTGAGGTTCTCGGACGAGCCGGCGAGAAGGGTGCGGCCGTCGGGAGTCTTCACGGTCCTCGCATTCACCGTATTGGTGCCGTTCTTTGCCATGGTGCCGACAACGACGATTGCCTCGCCGGGCTTGATGAAATCCTTGCGCCAGCCGTTGCGATACAACGTGTTCGGTGGACCGGTTTCGATGTCCCACACATCGACCTTGCCGTTATCTTTGTTCACGGTCTCCATGTGGATCCACGAATGGGGGTTCACCCAATCCATCTTTGTGAACTTGCCTTCGAGCGTGACCACTTTTGTCGAGTCGAATTCGGCGGCGAAGGAATGGTGCGCCAGAAGCGGCAGAGCGCCGGCGAGAGAGCCCACAACTGCCATAAACAGGGCCAGGCGATGAGTCGCTGTCATAACTCGGAATTGTATCGCAGCCCCTTTCGCTGGCTCTCGAACGAGGTGCCGCGCATGGCGCTCCACTAAAGTGGATGATTGGCCCGCATTCTCGCAATCGAAAGTTCCTGCGACGAGACAGCAGCCGCCGTTGTCGAGAATGAAATCGGCATTCTCTCTTCGGTTGTCGCGAGCCAGTTCGCGGTCCATGGAAAATATGGCGGCGTTGTCCCGGAGCTTGCCTCGCGGGAACATCTGCGCGCCATCGTGCCGGTCGTGCGCGAATGTCTGGAGCGTGCCGCGCTGACCTGGCGCGACCTCGATGCCGTCGCCGCCACTTCCGGCCCGGGTCTGGCGGGCTCGCTGCTGGTCGGCCTCACTTACGCAAAGGCCATTGCTTTCGCTGCGGGCATTCCGCTGATCGCCGTGAACCACATCGAAGGCCATATCCACGCGGTGATTCTCGAAGCCCGTCAGAACGCGAGACCTGTCGAGTTCCCCGCGCTGGCTCTGATCGTGAGTGGAGGCCACACCCATCTTTTCGAAGGGCGTGAAGAAGGCGCTTACAAACTCCTCGGACGCACGCGCGACGACGCGGCAGGGGAAGCCTTCGACAAAGTCGGCAAGCTGCTCGGCTTCGGGTATCCGGGCGGCCCGGTGATCGACCGCCTCGCGCCGTTCGGAAATCCGCACGGCGTTCGATTCACCATCGCGCGCATGAAAGGCAACACGCTCGATTTCAGTTTCAGTGGATTGAAGACCGCTGTGCTTCGATGGGTGGAAGGCCAGAATCTAGATGATGAATTGGCCGCGCGCCGCGAATTACTGCGCAACAACCAGCATCCTTCGGTTGAAGACTGGCTGCGTGTGACTCCGCAGGCAACCCGCGATCTTGTCGCCAGCTTTCAGCACACGGTGATCGAGGAATTAATCCGGCACGCTTCGGAGGCTGCGGAACGAAATGAGAGCGCGCGGTCGCTGATCGTTTCGGGCGGTGTGGCCTGCAACTCGGGACTACGGCGCGCGTTGACACAAGCCACGACAGGCCTGCCTGTCTATTTCCCTTCGGCGGAGTTGTCGACTGACAACGCGGTGATGATTGCAGCGGCCGCGTTTCCGAAATACCGGCGCGGGGACTTCGCCGATCTCGGAGCCGCAGCGGAACCAAATCTCGCGTTGGCCTGAAGCACTTGTATCGCCGACCGGCAAGACCGCCTGCGGGCGCGTCAATACAACCGCACTGCCAGTTGCCGCGCGATCGGGTCTGCTCTATCCTCCGAAAGACCGGTCACGCCGGCGAGATACTTCCCTTTGGCGAATTCATAGACCGGCCCGTTCGCGTCGGTCCCGAAGTAGCCGCCCATATAAGCGATGTAGGCGGGGTCCTTCAACGCAGCTTTTAAATCCAGCAGCAGAATCGCCGCATCCTGCGCGGAAGCGGTCTCAATGATGAAGAGCTGATATTTTGTTCCGTGTTCGTCGTACTCGCCCAGCGTACCGCCCGGGAGTACGTCTTTTCCCAGCAGATGGTTCGGTACTATTTTCGCGCTGGTGCGATTCAGGGGCAGCAACTGGGCGGTGTTGTCTTTTACCGGCGGAGGAGGGGGCGCCGCGGCTTTCTTCTCCGGCGCGGAGCCGCAACCAGCCACCACCAGCGCGGCAATAAAAGCGAACGCGCGCATCAGATCGTCGTCGCCGTCGCCTCGCGCTCCCCGTACATTTGTTCGTAGTAGGCGCGATACTCCCCGCTGCGGCAACGCCGCACCCATTCGGAATTATCGCGGTACCATTCGACGGTCGCGCGCAGCCCCTGCTCGAAAGGAATCTCCGGGCGCCAGCCGAGCTCTCGCGTCGTCTTGGCGAAATCCACTGCGTAACGCCGATCGTGTCCGAGGCGATCGGTCACACTCGTCAGCAGCGATTCCGGCTTCCCCAGAATCTTTAACAGCAACTTCAACACATCGATATTCGCCAGCGGACTCCCCCCGCCAATGTGATACGTTTCCCCGGACCGCCCGCGCTCGACCACCGCGAGCAGCGCCCGGCAGTTGTCCGCGACATGCACCCAGTCCCGCACCTGCATGCCGTCGCCATAAACCGGAATCGGCCTGTCTTCGAGCGCGTTGGAGATCGCCAGCGGCAGGAGTTTCTCGGGAAACTGATAAGGCCCGTAGTTATTGCTGGTACGCGTGACGAGAACGTCGAGCCCGAATGTATGCGCGGCGGCCCGCACGAAATGTTCCGCCGCTGTTTTGCTGGCAGCGTATGGACTATTGGGGCGCAGCGGCGAATCCTCCTCGAACCATCCGTCCGGGGGCATGTCGCCGCCGACCTCATCGGTCGAGATATGCAGAAAGCGTTTGACCTTGCGATGACGCGCCGCATCCAGCATCACCTGCGTGCCAAGCACGTTTGTGAGGACAAATTCCTCCGCGCTCAGAATGCTGCGGTCGACATGGGACTCGGCTGCGAAGTGAACGACCGCGTCGCAGCCCTCGGGCAGCGCCTGCGCCACAGCCGCGGCGTTGCAGACATCCCCTTTCGCGAGCGCGTAGCCTGTATTGCCGGCGACCGGCGAAAGGTTATCCAGGTTGCCGGCATAGGTGAGTTTGTCGAAATTGATAATCCGGTAGCGCGAAATGGCTTGCCGGATAAATTCGGAACCGATGAAGCCCGCGCCACCGGTGACGAAGAGGGTCTTCACGCCTTCGTTTTCTTCCGGGCCTTCGGTTTTGTGGCCGCGACTTCGGCAGCAGCGATCTCTGAACTCGCCGCGGCGGCTTGCGCGGCCGGCATCTCATCAGCCTTTGCCGGGGCTTCCATCACCGCAGCCTCGGGCGGCAATCCCGTCACATTCTCTAGAACCTGGTTGAACAATGCCGCCTTGCGCGGATCGACCTTGGGCGGCGGCGGCTGCTCATTGCGGAAGTCGTGATCGCTGTGGCAAGTCCGGCAGCGAACCTTCGCCGGCGCATCGTTGAGAATGGAAACCACCGAGTGATTCATCACCCGTTTGCACTTCACGCAAAAATCGTCGATGTCGTCGCCGAGCCTCGCTGCGCGCATTATTATCTCCCTGCTCACGCTGTCTCGATCAAGCCTGCGCCGGCGCCGGCGAACTTGCGATTACCGCCGCAGCGACGACTGGCTGCCCGGGAATCGCCGGCTCCGCAACAGGCACCTCCGGAATAAACCAGCGCGCCTCTTCGAAGCCCACGTATTTGCAGATTCGCAGCGCGCCGCCGGGCAGCTCGAGAACGTCGCCTACCAGCAGCGGCGCTTCCGAATCGCGCAGCAGGGCCCACGCCGCATATTCGTTTTCCGCCTCGACTTCACCCGCTTGTTCGTAATCCTTCGGCTTGACGTTCGCCGCTCCGGAAACATGTGGAGCCCAGCGGAATTGTTGACGCGGATTGTCTTTCATTCGGTGAATGCGGAAGACAGGCATGAAAGCCCCATTGTAGTGGATAAGAGCGGCTGATGAAAGAGCGGCACTGCGAGTCGCACCACCGGGTCCGGCGATATGCTGTAGGGCGTATGGACACCACGACGACGCGCCGCAACTTTCTGCAGGCGGCTGGCGCAGGGGGCGCTCTCGCGCTCGCAAGCTGCGACCGTGCTGGCGCGCCCGCGCCAGGAACAACGCCCACGGCGCCCGCCGACATCACGTTGCGCATCGCGCCCGTGCTGGCCGACATTGCGAAGGATCACACGATCAGCACGATCGGCTATAACGGTCAGATTCCCGGACCGCTCGTCCGCATGCGCGAGGGCGTGCCCGTCACGATCGACCTCTTCAACGATACGGATGCGGCGGAGTTTGTTCACTGGCACGGGCTGACGGTCCCTGCCGATGTCGATGGCGCGCCCGAAGAGAAAAGTCTGGTGGTCCCGGCGCGGGAACACATCCGCTACACTCTCACGCCGCAGCCTTCCGGCGTCCGCTTTGTGCACTCGCACGTGATGGCCATGTCGGACCTGAACCGCGGGACTTACACAGGCCAGTCCGCCATCGTTTACGTCGAGCCGAAGAACAATCCGGGCCAATTCGATCAGGAAGTCTTCCTGGCCACGCACGAGTGGGAGCCGTTCTACACCAGCGAAGAAGAAATGGATGACCCGGACGTTACCCTCGCCGAGAAAGCGCGCAAAGAAGCGGAAGACAAAAACTCCAAACCCAACGGCTGGGAAATCGGCTACCAGCGGTTCACGATCAATGGCAAGGCGCTCGGCTACGGCGAGCCGGTTCGCGTCAAAGAGGGGCAGCGGGTTCTTTTCCATATCGTGAATGCGAGCGCGACGGAGAACATTCAACTGGCTCTGCCAGGCCACCAATTCCAGATCGTGGCGCTGGATGGCAACCCGGTGCCGCATCCGCAGCTGGTGGAGGTGCTCGACCTCGGCACGGCCGAGCGTATCTCAACTGTAGTCGAAATGAAGAATCCCGGCGTGTGGGCGCTGGGCACGCCTCATGATGACGACCGCAAAAACGGTATGGGAATCGTCGTCGAATACGCCAACAAAACCGGCGCGCCTCGCTGGATCAAGCCGCAGCACAAGCCCTGGGACTACACGATGTTCGGCGACGTTCACGCGGTTCCGGAGCCCGTGGAGACCATTCCGCTGGCATTCGGAAAAATCAGCGGCGGCACAGGCGGGTTTAACCACTGGACTATCAACGGCAAGATCTTCGACGAGCACGAAATGCCGCGGCCACTTCAGAAAGGCAAGCGTTATCGATTGGTCTTCGACAACCAGACCGACGATTCGCACCCTGTGCACTTGCACCGGAACACCTTCGAGCTCACCAATGTCTACGGGAAAGCAACGGCCGGCGTCATGAAAGATGTCGTGCTGGTAAAGGGCTATCGTAAAATCGCCGTCGATTTCACGCCGCCGCTGGAAGGCCTCACGCTATTCCATTGCCACCAGCAGCTCCATATGGACTACGGATTCAAGAAGCTTTTCAATGTGACCTGAAAGGGCGGGGCACCGTCAGCCTGCGAGCGGGATTTCCGCTCTCGCCAGAGCCCTCGCTGCGTCCCGCATCCCCAGATCCACCCAACGCTCAATGTTCTCCCGCTTCCAGAACACGGCATCGTCCGTGTCGCCCAGCGGTTCCGATGGCGAGACAATCGTCAGATCCAGATTCGAGGGATACCGCCGGCGGGGTTTGAATGCGTGAGCGCAATCGATCGCCAAATGCATCCACCATTTGCCGACCTTCGGCATCGAGTCGATGGCGATGATGCGAGTGGCGCCCATCTCGATCGCCCCCCAGATGGGAATCTTTTCGAACAATCCGCCGTCGAGATAGCGCTTGCCTCCGATTTTTACGGAAGGCAGAAATAACGGAATCGAGCACGTGGCCTGCAGATGGGCGGGCACGACATCCGGATACTGGAAGAGCCGCGCGTGAAGTCCCGGGAACTCGATCGTCACGACACCGTAAGGTATGCGCGGCCGGTAATCGCGGCAGATTCCTTCCGCCTGGGCGCGCAATGGCGCCGGATCGAACCATCCATTGCGCCAGCCGTGATTGGGGAACAACCGCAAAGTGTCCCCGGCGGCCGGATCGCGCCACCGATCGATCAGATGATCGGGTGAGCATCCGCCGGCGATGGCAAAGCCGTTGAGAGCGCCGACCGAGGCGCCGACTACGAGATCCGGCGGCGCGAGTTCCGCGATTGCCTTGTACGCGCCCGCCTGGTAGGCTCCAAACATCCCGCCGGCGGACAGAACCAACGCTGTTTTCTCCATCTCTCATGTTGATTATGAACGGTTGATTATGAAACGGACCTTCGTGTTTCGATATGTTAAAGAAGGTGGGTTTTAACTCTGACGACTATGGCATTGAAATCGCGCGGATTCTTGCGTCCGCCGGCGCGGGCGCGCGCCCGATGCCGCTCGTGAAAGATCGCGCCCCGGATGCCGGAGGCCGCGACGCGGTGGCGCGTCTTGAGAATGCAAGCGCATGCGTGCGGGCGGGACTCCACCTTTACCTTGGCAACTGGGACGACGCGCACTCGATAGCGGACAGTGTGGAGAACAGGACAGGCTACTTCTGGCACGCCATCGTTCACCGCCAGGAGCCGGATTCAGCGAATGCGGGCTACTGGTTTCGCAAGGCCGGCAAGCATCCGATCTTCCCGGAACTGGCGGCAGCGGCGGACCACGCCGGTTACAGCAACGGACGAGAGTGGGACGCCTTCCGCTTCGTCGACTTCTGCGGCCGTGCCATTCCGGATTCAGCGGCTGAGCATCTGGCGCAGCAGGTTCAGCTCATCGAATGGCAGCTTCTTTTCGATTATTCCGCGCGGGGCGCAAACTGTTGAAGAAGATCCTGCTTGTTGTTCTGCTCATTGGCGCCGCAATCACAGCGTGGTTTTTTGAAAGGAAATCCGATGTTCCCCGGATCGCTTTCGTGAAGCCCGCTCGCGAGACGATTTCGAATACGCTATCGACGAACGGCAAAGTCGAGCCCGTGGATTACCAGGATGTCCGTGTCGAATCTCCTGGGATCGTCAAACGCGTGGCCGTTCATGCCGGCGATGCGGTCAGGAAAGATCAGTTGCTCGCCGAACTCAGCGAGCCTGGCCTGCAGCAGGAAATCGACGCCGCAACCGCCCGGGAAGCCCAGGCGCGCGCCGAGCTGCAGACGCTCCAGAACGGCGGCAGAAGCTCCGACACATCCGAACTCGAAGCGACGCGGGATCGTCTGCAGACGGATCGCGACGCGGCGCAGCGGAATGTCGACGCTCTGCAGCGCCTTCTCGCGAAACAGGCCGCCACGGCGTTCGAAGTCGAGCAAGCGCGGCAGGCCGTGAAGAGCCTCGACGTCCAGATCGATTCCCTGCGGCAACGACGCGACGCGCTCGTGGGGAAAGGCGAGATCAGCAGCGCGGAGGCGCGCGTCCGCGAGGCTGAGGCAAATGTCCAGCTGGCGCGCGATCGCATGGCGCTCGACGTGATCCGCGCTCCCATGGCCGGAACCATCTACGACCTTCCGGCCCGCGCCGGCTCGTTTCTGAACACCGGAGATCCGGTCGCCAGTATCGGCAAGCTCGATCCCGTGCGTGTGCGCGTCTATGTGGATGAGCCGGAACTCGGACGAGTCGCCGCCGGACAGAGCGTGCGTATTACCTGGGATGCTTTGCCCGGCAGGGACTGGACCGGCATCGTGGAAAAACGGCCAACGGAAGTGATCACGCTCGGCACCCGCCAGGTCGGCGAAGTGTTGTGTACCATCGGGAACCCAAAGCGTGAGCTCGTTCCCGGCACGAATGTCAACGCGTTCATCCTGACGCAGGTGGTGGAGAATGCGCTCACCATCCCGAAAGCTGCCGTTCGACGCGACGCCACGATCGGCGTCTTCGTGCTCAGCCCGGACAGCACGCTCAAGTGGCGGCAGATATCGACCGGCGCTTCCGACGCGCTGCGCGTGGAAGTCGTAAAGGGTCTGTCTGATGGCGAGGCGGTGGCAGGCGCTTCTGAGACGACCTTGAAAGACGGCGCGAAAGTGAATCCTTCGTATCAGTAAACTGAGGAGTAACGATGAAGTCTGCTCTTACAATCACGGTTTCGCTGGCCTTGTCGGCGGCCATTGCCTTTGCCCAAAGCCCCTCCGCGCAAACCTCCGCCACCATCGGCGGCAAGTCGCTCAGTATCCGTTATTCCGCGCCATCGGTCCGCGGGCGCAAGATCTTCGGCGCCGGCGGGCTGCTGTCGCAGGATCCAACCTACCCCGCCTGGCGGGCCGGCGCCAATTCCGCTACAGCGCTCCACACCGATGCGGATCTCGATGTCGGTGGCCTCCAGGTCCCGAAGGGCGATTACACACTTTACGCGTGGGTGGCGGATCCCGACAACTGGCAGTTGATCTTCAGCAAAGAGACCGGCCAGTGGGGTCTGACGTACAACGCGAAGATGGACCTCGGCCGCGTCAAAATGACGATGAGCAAGCCGCCGGCTCCGATCGAAACTTACAAAATAATTCTTTCCAGCACCGGCCCGAAGACCGGCCAACTGCGGCTGGAGTGGGAGAAACACATCGCTTCAGTTCCGATCACGGTGAAGTAGTCCCGGTGATTGAGTTTCGTTGTCTCGCCGATAATCTTCGGGAATCGTTTCGAATCCTCGCGGCGCGCAGGCAGCGTGGAAGCCTGGTCGAACTCCCGCGCGTGAGCATCGCGTCGCTCGGCGTATCTTTCCAGATGTTCAATGCCGCCTTCGCGAGCGCACCCATCGAGACGCTGCAGCATCTTGAAGAATCACTGCAGGCGGCGAGCAGCCACTTCCGTTCACAGCACCTCCCCTGGGCTTTTTGGATCTGCGAGGATTGGCTCGCGCCCGCTCTCCGCCGCAAACTGTCCCGTACCTGCGAGAGTTTCGGCTTGAGATTGTCGTCGGATCTGCCGGGCCTTGCCGCCAATGCGGTCCGGAAAGCGGGAAGGGTCCTGCCGGCCATGGAGCTTCGGCGCGTTGAGGCGGAGGCCACGCTGAACGATTTCCGGGCGCTCGGATCCGTCAGCTTTCACGTACCTCCGGTTTGGTTCTCCGAAGTATTCGATCGCAGCGTCGCTCCGGATGAGTCGTTTGTTTGCTGGGTTGGTTACGTCGATGATGTCCCGGTCGCGACCGGCGCGACCGTGGTGTCGCACGGGGTCATCGGACTCTACAACATTGCGACCGCTCCCGATCACCGGCAACGCGGTTACGGCGAGGCGATTACGCGCTACGCGATCGACGCCGCTGTGCGCCGGCATGGGGAGCATCCCATCGCGCTGCAATCGACATCCCAGGGGTTGCGCCTGTATGGGCCCATGGGCTTCCTGCCCTTCACGCGCGTGCTCGTCTACAACTCGATCCTGTAGCCGTTACGCTACGATCCAGACAGTGCCGCTGCGTCGTGCGATCCTCTACCTCTCAAGCCACAAAGCACTCCGTAACCGGATGGAAACCTCGCCCACCGCGCGGCGGTTCTCTTCGAGATTCGTGGCCGGCAGCCGGCTTGAAGATGCATTGGACGTTGTTCGCCGCATTCAGGCCGATGGCATCCGCGCGACTCTCGACTATCTCGGCGAGAACGTGAAATCGCTCGACGAAGCCGCCGCCTGCCGTGACATGTATTTGCGCATGCTTCACGCCATGCAGGCAGCCGGCGTGGAACCGAACGTGTCGATCAAGCTCACGCAATTCGGCCTCGATCTATCCGAAGCCGTATGCGAGGAGAATGTTGCCGCGCTCGTGAAAGCAGCCGCCGCGATCGGCGGATTCGTGCGCTTCGACATGGAGTCGAGCCAGTATACCGATCGCACTCTTTCGCTTGTAACGCGCATCCACGCGCAGCATCAGGCATGCGGCACCGTACTACAGGCATACCTTCGGCGCAGCGCCGCCGATCTGGACTGCCTCGAAAAGGAACGGATCCGGGTGCGCTTGTGCAAAGGGGCTTATCTTGAAGCGGCCGACGTGGCCTTCGAGGAGAAGGCTCAGGTGGATCGGAATTACCTGGAACTCGCGAAGTCTCTGTTGACGGCCGGCGAGTATCCCGCGATCGCCACGCATGACGAGCGAATCATTACGGAGCTCGAAGCGTTCGTTTCCAGCGAAGGAATTGCGCGCGACCGGTTTGAGTTCCAGATGCTCTATGGAATCCGCCGTGACCTGCAGCGTCGTCTGGTAAGAGAAGGCTACCGGCTGCGTTTGTATGTGCCTTTCGGCGAGGCCTGGTATCCCTACTTCATGCGGCGTCTGGCGGAGCGTCCGGCAAACCTGCTGTTCTTCGCGCGCAATCTCTTCCGCGGCTGAACCCATGCAATCCTTACGCCGCCGACTTTAGCGTGGAAGATTTGTACCAGTTCCTTTCCGGCTACACGCTACCGCGTGACCTCGGTTTCGAATTCGAATATTCAAACCTGAGCGTGGGGCTCCTCGGCCTCCTGGCGTACCCGCGCCGGAACGGATTATGAAAGCTTGATCGGAACCCGCATCACGCGACCGCTCAGTACCGGGCACGGGTATTACGTTCTCTTCCGCCATGGAGCAGCGCATGGCTACTGGTCACACCGTGGCGTATAACCACCCTCGCTCAAAGATAACGCGACGCGAGCCCGTCGGGGCAGGCGCGGCTGAAGGAACTTCTCTGTGATGTTTTGTGAAAAACTCTTGCAGCGTTCCGCGCGCTCATGATACTTTCAAAGAGCTCTCAACTGAGCCTAAGGAAAGGAGGTAAGTCCGTTATGCGATACGAATTAAATCCGCTCAATAAAGCGATGATCGGTGCGCTTCGGGATTGCCTGCTTTCTGCCCGTCCTCGCTAGGCCAACCCTCTAAACAAAGTTCGGCACCATAGCCGAAGTGTGTCTCGTTAAATGACCTTTGGTCTTTTATCAGGGCACAGTGTGGAGTCTATTTCAAATTTATGAATCCGAATTTCTCTCAAACGCTTATGGTTCCCGGGACCGACGAAATCCGCGAGATCCTCGTAAAACGCGTCGATCAACAGAAGCAGGCGGTCGGCATTGTCGCGGGTATCATCGAACCGAATGGCCCACGCGTCGTCGCCTATGGCAACCTCGCCAGGGGCGATCCACGCACGGTCGACGGAGATAGATCTTCGAAATTGTATCTGTCTCCAAGGTCCTCACCTCCCTGGCATTGGCGGACATGGTAAACCGCGACGAGATCGCCCTCGACGATCCAGCTGCCAAATATCTTCCTGAAAATATCAGGACGCAACCTGAACGTGACCGGAACGGCTCATAATCGGAGCAGCGCCATGAAATATTTCATTGTCCTGACC
>DATAZF010000382.1:0-11374 GCA_036272235.1 Bryobacteraceae bacterium
GCGACGCGATCGTCTATCTGACCTGCCTGCACGAAAGTGGTCACGCCCTGGGACTCCAGCACACGCGCGCCTTCGCCGATATCATGTACAGCTTCCAGTACGGCGGCGATATCACCGCATACTTCGGCCGTTATCGCGGTCGGCTCAGGACGCGCGCGGATATACCCGCGCACTCCGGCGTTTCGGATGCCGACCGCGCCGCACTTCGCGCCGTACTCAGCGTGTCCCTCAGACCTTGATCAACTTTCCATCATGTCCAGCAGTTTCGCGACAGTCGCCAGTTGGGCACCGTGCTTGTCGTTGCAAGCCTCGAAATCGAACCATGTGAAACTCACCATGGATGGCATCGCGGCGAATACTCTGAAAGTGAAGTTCCACCAGCCGTTATGGCGCAGGCTCGGCGGCCGGCGATTCCGCGTCGGCCCTTTTCCGGGCCAGTTCCCGAATCTCCGCTGGAATCTCGAACACCGTATCGTCGACGGGTTCGTTGAGTTTCACTTCGTCGGCGGCGAACAGCGTATCCTGTCCCGATGCAGCGATGCGGATTCGCGACGGCCATTTGACTTCCGCCACGTTGCGATAGGCTTCGAACGTCATCACGATCGGCAGTTCGCCCATATCCGTCCGGATCGCGAGCTCGGAACGGTATAGCAACCCCGTCGCCCGGTCGTACCACCGGATCATGTCCTGGGAGCCGTCGCGCGGCGCCAAACGCACGCGATAACAATCGTGGTCGTCAATTCTCTCTTCCGCCTCCGTGCGAACGTGATCGATTAACGACCGCCATTCGATCATCCCAATGGCATCCATCGTGACGCCGAGAGATGCGGCGTTATGCTGCGGCTTCAAACGCGGCCCGATGACAGGCGAACGGTCCCAGGCGATCACCCCGTCGCTGCCTTCTTCCTGCTTGCCCATTCCCGGGATATCGGTGGACTGATAATACTTGCCCCCATCCGCGGCCCAGATTTCCATGCGCCCTTCAAGATTGCGCGCCAGAAACGTCAGGGTGCCCGTCACCTTTTGCGTCTTCAGCATTTCGTAAAATTCCGGACCGCCCGACTCGAATATGTGCCGCTCGATAATCTCTTCGGCGTTCGGCAGGGCTTTACCTGCGCGATCGGCTTTGAGATAGTCGCCCACCTCCGCCGGGTATTCCAGCTCGGAGTGTTTCATGTCGTAGGCGGTGCTCAATACCTTCAGACTGTATTGAAAATCGCCGCGCCACGCCAGCATCGCGGAGGGTTGTTTGACGCCGCCGCGTTCTGCCCAATCCTCGACGGTATAGCCGACCGGCGTGTCTCCCGATGTCGACAACTCGGAAGAAGATCGTTTTACCAGCAGCCCCGAATCCGCACTGAACCATTCGGTTTTCTGCGTCGGCGAAGGCAGCAGCAGAACTTTGTAACACCGCTCGCCGGCGACCCATTCGATGGCTGCCACCGAAGACTTCGGATACAGTTCGCGCCAATCCGCTTCTTCCAGCATGCGCGAATCGCGGATGGCTTCATCCCGCTCCATACCCCGCTTGATCCGAACCCCCGAGAAGCGCGAATCGGCCCACGCGACTCCTTTGTAGATGCCCTCGCTCGCGGCCTGGGGAACCCGAATCTCGCTGACTGAATTCCCCGCCCGCGAGACTGTGATCGTTGCTCGCAGCACCACCCGCTGCCCATCCAGCGTGCGTCCCTCGATCTCGTCACGCTCGACGCGCTTCGCATGCCATAACGCCGCGCCGCCGGTGACACTCACATAACGATCGAGCACCCGGCCAGCCGGCGGCAGTTTGTCCACCGGAGCGGAAAACCCGCTACAAACAAACAAACCAAAAAACAAGCTGACAAGAGGAAGGTGGCGCGGGAGGTTACACCTAATGTCATCCACGCCGCCGTGGGCCTTTGTTTTCGGCCCGAAAACCACCGGCGACAAGATCGCCGGCGCCGCCAAATCCGGCTTTGGAGGTAAAGCAGGCGACGTTGGGCGGCTGCCCCTGCCGGGTCTAATTCGTTGCCGAGCGAATCCACTCATCCGCCGCCTCCACCACGAGGTCCCGCCCGGTAAGCAGGGCTTCGCGCGTCTGCTCGACCACGACGTCCGGAGTCACACCCGCGCCCTCCAGCACCTTGCCGCCCTCGGAGGTGTAACTGGCCTGCGCATATTGAAATCCATCGCCATTCGGCAGCCGGATAATATCCGAGGGAAGCGCGGCCCCAGCCGTTCGCACCCCGAAAATCCGGGCGCGTTTCAGGTCCTGCAAGCCTCCCGCCAGAATCTCCGATGTCGACGCCGACCCCTCATCCACCAGAATCGCCAGCGGACCAGCGTAGGTTTCCGGGCGCGGGAAAATCACGAACTTCAGCGTCGTATCCCGCATCTTCATCTCGCCCAGCCGCTGGCCTTCCTTGTCGATAAAGAAGCCTGCGATCCCCATCGCCATAATCCCGATGCCACCAGGATTGCCGCGCAGATCGATCATCACACCAGGCGCTTTCCGAAAGCCCTTCAACGCGGTCTCGAACTGCGGCATGATCGAAGCCGGGTCGAGAAACTCGTTGAAATGGATGTACCCCGCCCCATCGGGCAGCGCGCGCGATTCAAAGTAAAGGCGCGTTTCCGGCAGATTCCCGAAGCGCACCAGCGTCCCCTTCGGGGCCGTGCGCGTGAATTCCAGGTGTTTCGAATTACCCTGGTCGTCGATCACATCGAGCGCCACATTCTGATCCAACGGGCCGCTCAACTTCTCGGTTACCGATTTCTCAACAATGCTCTGCGATTCCGGATCCTTCAGATTGTCGAGGAGCCGCAGCGACGGCGACAACTTCGCCCCGTTGATCGAATCCAAAACCATTCCCGGGCGCAACCCCGCCTGCGCCGCCGGAGAATCCGGCTCGACCCGGCCGACCACCGCTTTATCGCCGATGATCACCGGAACAATGCCGGGGCTTCCCGGCTCTTCACGGCCGCCCTTCAAATTACCAGGCGCCGCCGGCGGGTTGTCAATCTCCTTATAGAGATCGCTCGGGATGATCGCATAGTGCGATGCCTCGAGCCGCGCCAGCATTCCAGTGAGAATTCGACGCACCTCCTGAATCGTCTGCGCCTTCTCGATAGCCGGCCGGGTCGAATCGTGAATAGCCTGCCAGTTCAATCCATTGAGCTTCGGATCCGGATGCCGGTCGCGCACCGTACTCCAGACGACCTCGAACGAGTCAAGATTCTCCGCCTTCTGTTTTGAGCTCAGTTGTGCAAAGGAAAACCCGCGGAAACCAACGGCGAGGAGAAGGACAGCGATCGTCCGGCAGAGGAAGACGCGGAACACGTTTCACCGGCAGGATAGCATGAGCCGCTACCATGAATGGTGATGAACGGCTTCACGTGGGAAAATCCCGAAGATATCGCGCTGGCGCTGATGGAAGCGCACCCTGACGTCGATCCGCTGACGGTGCGCTTTACCGACCTCCTCAAATGGATCGCCGCCCTGCCCGGCTTCGAGGGCGACGCCGCCAAATCCAACGAATCCAAACTGGAAGCAGTGCAGATGGCCTGGCACGAGGAGTTCACGGACCGATAATGCGCCGCAGGGACTTTCTCGGCGCCGCCTCGCTGCCGTTCCTCAACTTGAAGAACGCCGCGCCGGGTCTCTCATGCATCGTCTTGCGCATGCGCGGCGGGCCTTCCCACCTCGACACGTGGGACCCCAAGCCCGACGCCCCAAGCGATATCAGGGGGCCGTTTCGACCCATCAAGACCAACGTGCCAGGCATCGAGATATCGGAGATTTTCCCGCTCACCGCAAGACACGCCGATAAGTTCACCATCATCCGCTCCGTCCACCACACCGAGACCACGCACGAGGCGGCCGCAGAGCTGTTCGCTTTGCCGCATCATCCCCGCCTGAAAGTGCTCGACATGCCCGGCTGGGACGTTCATGGCTGGAAACCCTTCAGCTCCTTCGCGACCCAGCGCGATATCGCGGCCCCTGCCTTCGACCGCACATTCAGTTCCCTGCTGGAAAATCTGCACCGCACCGGGATGCTGGAACGCACCCTCGTCGTCGCATTCGGAGAATTCGGACGGACCCCGCGCATCAACCCGGACGGCGGCCGCGACCACTGGCCGCACTGCTTCAGCGTCGTGCTGGCCGGCGGAGGTATCCGCGGCGGCGAAATCTACGGAAGCTCCGACCGCACCGGCGCCGAGCCGCGCGACAATCCGGTTGAGCCTTCAATGATCACCGCAATGGTCATCGCACGCATAACCGCTCCCGGCTAACTCGCCCACGAAGCGGAATAACCCGCCGGAGTCATGTAGCGCCGGCGGGTTTACTCAAACAAAGCCAGCCGCAAGGCTGTCGGCGAACAGTGTTCGTCAATTACGAAAGCACTTGAACAACGCCGCAAGCCTTATTTATCATGAATTCAATGACCAGCCCACTCGCCCGCACGCTCCCCAACTGGATCACCTTCCCTCAGCAACTCCGCGATGCCATCCCCGAGTTCAAGCCTTGCGGCGGCCGCGTCCTTGAGCTCGCCAGCGCCGATGCCCACGCCGCAAACTCCGAATGGGTCGGTCGCCGCGTTCGCGTAAAACTCCACGCCTGCGAAACCGGCAAGCTCGACGGCACCTTCGACGTCTGGCTTGAGCTGAACATCAGCGCCGCCGAAGCCCTCGCCGACACGCTTCGCGCCGCCGCCACACAAGCGAAGCAATAGCGCCTGTATGTTACTTCTGATTTGAGTGCGCTATTTCTTCACCCGCCGCGGCCCGTCCCACACGCGTCTTCTTCTGATCGAAAGCGGATCGCGGACGCTCGCGGAAGCCATCCACCCTCATCTCCGCTCGTCGCTCGGACCCGATCTCCCCATCGACCTCGTCACCTGCTACGCCGGACTCCCCAAAGGCTTCAGCCCCGACACGGTCATCTATCGCGTCACCGATTACAACTCCCCTGAAGGGCGCCGCGAACTATTTCGTCTGCTGCAAAGCCGAAACTACTCCACCGCCTGCATGATCTGTTCGGCCGAATCGATCATGACCAAATGGAAGTGGCTCATCGCCCTCCGGCTCCCCGCGAAATTCTTCATCCTCAACGAGAATGGCGATTACTTCTGGGTGCACCGCGAGAACATCTCGATCATTCGGCAGTTCGTTCTGGTCCGTCTCGGGCTCGCCGGCGCCGGTGCGATTCGCACCATCGGACGCCTGCTCATCTTCCCCTTCAGCGTCCTGTTTCTGTTACTGTATGCTTTCGCCGCGCACTCTGGAAGAATATTACGGCGCGCCAGATCATGAAACATATTCAGGTATCGAAATGCGGCGGTCCCGAAGAGCTCAAGCTGGCGGATTCGCCAACGCCAACGCCCGGACCCGGCCAGGCTCTCGTCAAAATGGCGGCCTCCGGCGTCAACTTCATCGATGTCTACTTCCGCTGCGGACTCTATAAAGCCGACCTCCCATTCACGCCCGGCAACGAAGGCTCGGGCGTCGTTGAATCCATCGGCGCGAACGTCACCGATGTCAAGCCGGGTGACCGCGTCGCGTGGGCCATGCATCGCGGATCTTACGCGGAATATGCAGTAGTTCCCGCCGCGCAGCTGGTGACGGTCCCCGAGCATGTCGATCTCAATACTGCAGCCGCCGCGATGCTGCAGGGCATGACCGCGCACTATCTCACGCACTCCACGTTCCCGCTGAAGCAAGGGCAGAAAGCCCTCGTGCACGCGGCCGCGGGAGGCGCCGGAGGCCTCATCGTCCAGATGGCCAAAATGCTTGGCGCGACCGTCTACGGCACCGCCGGCTCCGATGCCAAAGCGGCTATCGCCAAAGAGGCGGGCGCGGATGAGGTCATCGTCTACACCCGCGACGATTTCGCCGTGGAAGTCAAACGCCTCACCGGCGGCAAAGGCGTCGATGTGATCTACGATTCGGTCGGCGCCAGCACCTTCCTCAAAGGACTCGACCTCCTCCGTCCCCGTGGGATGATGGCCCTCTTCGGCCAATCGAGCGGCACCGTTGACCCCATTGATCCCAACATTCTCAATCCGAAAGGATCTCTTTTCCTCACCCGGCCGAGTCTCGCCCATCATTGCCTGACTCGCGAAGAGCTTCTGTGGCGCTCCGGTGACGTGCTCGGCTGGATCGCTTCCGGCAAACTCAAGCTCCGCATTGACAGGACATACCCGCTGAGTGAAGCGGCGCAGGCCCACCGCGATCTGGAAGGGCGCAAGACCGCAGGCAAACTCCTGCTCATACCTTAGGCCATATGGTGAACACCGCCGAAGAACAACGTCGCACCGTCGCCCTCACGAAACTGGCGGCTTTGAACCTCGACGTCCTGATCGTCACCAGCCTCCACAACGTCCGCTATCTGACCGGATTCACCGGCAGCAACGGCGCGGTCCTTCTCTTCCGCAACCGCCGCGCCGTTCTGATCACAGACCCGCGCTACACCGTGCAATCGCATCAACAGGTCAACTGCCGCGTCGTCATTTCCAAAGGACCGCTGTTGAAAGCGATCGCACAGGAAGTTGACCGCGGCCGCGTTACTCGCGCCGGATTCGAGCGCGATCACCTCACCGTCGGTCAGTTGGAAACTCTGCGGGTGCGAGCCTCACTCCAACCCACCTCCGGCCTCATCGAAAATCTGCGGATGGTGAAGGATGAAGGCGAGGCTGCAAAGATCCGCGCGTCGGTACTCTGTAATTCGCGTGCACTCGACGCAGCGCTGAAGCGCTTCAAGATCGGAATGAAGGAATCCGAACTCGCCGCCGAAATCGATTACCAGAGCCGCAAGCTGGGAGCCGAAGCGCCGGCATTCGATACCATCGTCGCCGCCGGCGAGCGCGCCGCGCTGCCCCACGCACAGCCTGGCGCGACGGCAATCAACCCGGGCATCCTGCTGATCGACATGGGCGCTTTCCTGGGCGGCTACGCCAGCGATATGACGCGAATGGTTCATGTTGGCGCCGCCACTCCGAAATACAAACGCGCCTATCGAGCCGTTCTCGAAGCGCAACTCGCCGCCATTGATGCCGTCAAGTCCGGCGCAACCACGCATGCCGTCGACAACGCCGCGCGCGGGACTCTCAAGCGCCACAACCTGGAACGGGAATTCATCCACTCCACCGGACACGGCCTCGGCCTCGAAATCCACGAACTGCCCCGCATCGGCCGCAAAGACAAAACCGTTCTGGAAGCCGGGATGGCCATCACGATCGAGCCTGGCGTTTACATCGAGGGCTGGGGCGGAATTCGCATCGAGGACACGGTCCTCGTGACCTCGACCGGCTGCGAGATCCTCACGCCGACCACCAAAGATCTCCGCGAAGTTTAACCGACGCACGGCACTAATTCGCCGTCGGCCTCTCGATATGATCAATAACAATCGCGTCAACAGGGGCCTTACTGGATTCGAGCTTCAGTCCCAGTTGCTCCTGCAACGCGGTAAATATCGACGGTGCATCGGAATTTGAATCCACCTCCGCGGCATCAGGCATCCAGTGCAGGTTGAAGTCATATTCTCCATCGAGGCCCGTGTGGTCGATGACATCTCGGCTCAGCCGCCGTGACAGCTCATCAGCCAGGTAGTGGATAGCTACGCTGGTCCCGGTCAGTTGATACGGAAACATCTTCAGACCCGGCAGAAGACCTTTTTCGGCGGCGCTGTTATTAAACTTCGATTCCTGAAACTTCGGCCCGTTCTTCGCGACAACCAGAGAGTAAACTGGCTCTTCCCTGGTCTCTTTGTGAATCCTCAGCTGAAATCTGTCCGCCAGCAGGGACTGTATTCTGAGCTTGAACTCCTCGTCCTCTTTTTGCCGCTGGGTTAGATAGAGGGAAAGAATCGGACCTTTCCGTGTGTCTCCCGGCTTTGCGTCGATCGAGTACTGTTCGCGTCCGATTCACGAGGGGCCGTCGAGTATGTGAAAAGTTTTGACGCTATATGCCAGACCGATCAGAAGCTTCGCTGTGACGCCACGGGCTACAAGCCTGCCTCCCGGAGGCCGGCCGATACTCATCCAGCCGTGGGTCAGGCTTGATCGAGGCGACTTCGAATTCCGGCCACGCGGCAGGATTCGTCTGTGCCATCGCCAATGCCGCCATTGCCACTGCGACGCCGATTCGCTTCAGGGGCATGCAGGTTTCCTATCTATAATTGCCCGGCGCACTGGCCTACTGCCCGATCATCTCCTCCGGCAGAATCCCCATCCGCACATAAATCGGACGCACCACCTGCCGTATTGCCGGCAGCTTCCGCCCGAACCACAGACTGCCCAGCAGGCAAACCGCCCCGTGGATCATCACCGTCCGCGGTGCTCCAAACCTCGCCGCCAGATTCCCCGCCAGCAGACTCCCGAACGGCGCCATCCCCAAAAAAGCCATCGAATAAAACGACATCACCCGCCCGCGCTTCTCGTCGTCCACAATCGTCTGCAGAATCGTATTGCTCGGGGCCATCTGTTGCATCAAACCGAAGCCCAGAAACGGCAGGATCGCAATCGAAAGCCACAGCATGTGCGAGAATCCGAACGCAATCAGCGCCGCCCCGCACAGCGCCGTGGCAACCACGATCCGCCTTCCGAGACCCACAATCGTTTTGCGCATCGTCAAGGACACGGTCCCCACCAGCGCGCCCACCCCGACTGCCGACATCAGGAATCCGAGCGTGTTGGGTCCGCCGTGCAAAACATCCACCGCGAAGATCGGCATCAGGATCGAATACGGCATCCCGAACATGCTGACGATTCCCAGGTTCGTCAAAATCGAGCGGATTGGCAGCGACCCCCTCACATACTGCCAGCCTTCCCGCAGCTCATGCCCGATCTCCCTTTGCGGACGACGCGCCTGCGGAATCGTGATCTTCATCGACAACAGCGAGATGATCACCGCGATGTAACTGACTCCGTCCGTAAGAAAGCAGTAGCCCTCGCCAACCGCCGCAATCAAAATCCCCGCCAGCGCCGGACCCACCAGACCCGCCGCATTCACCATCGAGCCGTTCAGCGCGATGGCGTTGCCCAGATCCTCGCGCCGGTCCACCATCTGGACCACGAACGACTGCCGCGCCGGCATGTCGAACGCATTGACCAGCCCCTGAAACAGGGCCAGCGAGATGATCTCCCAGATCTTCGCTGTGTGCGTCAGAGCGAGCGCCGCCAGCGACAGCGACTGGATCATCGAGAGCGCTTGCGTCCACACCAGCGTGCGATGACGGTCCCAGCGATCCACCCAGACTCCGGCAATCGGCCCCAGCAGGAACGTCGGGATCTGACTCGCGAAGCCCACCACGCCCAGCAGAATCGCCGAATCGGTCAGCCTGTAGACCAGCCAGCTCATCGCGATCCGCGTCATCTGCGTGCCGACGAGCGAAATGATTTGTCCGCTGAAGAAGAGCCGGTAATTGCGCGCCCGCAGAGCGCGGACCGCGAGTGCCAGGTTCGACATGGCTTCGGACTACTTCCGCACTGTCGGCAGAATTACCACGAGGCCATTATCCACACCGAGAACGGGCGCGAGTTCCTGCTGTCGCTGCTGCCACCTCTGCGGACGAAGCACGCGCAACACCGCAATCTCGTCGCAGCACTCGAACTTCGGGCAGCGCAGGCAATCTTTCCATGCTTTCAACGGCAACTCACCGCGCTCCACTTCATGGAAACCGACTTTACCGAAGAATCCCGGAACGTAGGTAAACGCAAACACCGCATCGAGGCTGTAGAGCTTCGCCTCGTGCACGAGCGAATCGACAATCAACCGCCCGATCCCGTGTGTCTTGTGACTTTCCGCCACCGCCAGCGATCGTACTTCGCCCATGGTCGGCGAATAGAAATGCAGCGCGCCGCATCCCGCCAGTTGGTTGCCCGCATACGCCACCATGAAGTCGCGCATGTTTTCGGACATCTCGAACTCGGTGCGCGCCAGCATGATCCCCTTCGCCGCGTAGCCATTGATGAGGTCGAGCAGCGCCGGAATATCCTGCATCCCCGCTTTGCGCACTTCGATGCCGCGGCTGGACGCCGCCTGATTTTCGACAAGTTCCGGTGTTAAAGCGCTGATCATCGAAACGAACTCACTATGTGGTGATTGCAGCCATGATCGGAAACAACGGATCATGATGCTGAGCGACAATGCGCGTGCCCGGTTCTTCGCCCGCAAACACGCGCTTTACGATATCCGGGTCGGACCCTCTCACGATGCTGACCTCCCGCACGCCGCCTGCCACCGCGTCCGTCGCCGCATTCAGTTTAGCCTGCATTCCGCCTGTGGCCACGCCGGTCTCGACCAGTGTCCGGCAATCCTCGATCGTCAGCCGCGGAATGATCGTCCTGGTTGCGTCAAGCACCCCGGGTACGTCGGTCAGGAACACGAGGCAGTCCGCTTCCCAACTCGACGCCACCGCGACCGCCATGGAATCCCCATTGACGTTAAAGACTTCACCTTTTGCGCCACCTGCCACGCACGCCACAACCGGCATGAATCCGCCATCCGTCAGGGCATCGAGCACCGCCGGGTCTGACGCCACCACACGCCCCACGAATCCGAGTTCGGAATCGAGTTGCTCCGCCGTCGCCAGCCCTGCATCGATTCCTGTCAGCCCTGCCGCCTTCGCTCCGGCCGCACAAAGCGCGGCCACGAGTTGCGTATTGACTGTGCCCGCGAGGACTTTCAGGAGCGCGTCGATCGTCTCCTCATTCGTGACCCGCAGCCCGCGTACAAACCGGCTCTCGATTCCGCGCTCCGCGAGGAAGCGCGTCATCTGCTTCCCGCCGCCATGGACGACCGTCACGGTCACACCCGAAGCCGCGACTGCCGCAATCTGCCGCGCGATATCGTCGCGCGACGCGGCGTCATCCAGCAAACTCCCGCCGACCTTTATCAGCGCCTTCATAACAATCCGGCGGTTTCCTCGAAGCCCAACACCAGGTTCAAATTCTGGATCGCCTGCCCCGCCGCGCCCTTCCCGAGATTGTCGATCGCGCTTACCACCACGCAGCGCCCGCTCGCCGGATCGGCAACCACCCCGATATCGCAGAAGTTCGTCCGCGCCACCGCATGCAGATCGGGCACATGGCCGGGCTCATACAGCCGGATGAACGGCTCGTTCCCGTACTGCTTCTCGTAAATCGCCATGATCTCGGCGCTCGTCAGCGGCTGCGCCAGACGAAAGTAAATCGTCTCGAGGATGCCCCGGTCGATCGGAATGAGTTGCGCGGTAAAGCTGAACTCGCCCTCTTCAAGCCCGCTGGTGAGCAGCACCTCGGGTACGTGCCGATGCTTGAGGATCGAGTACGCGGAGAAGTTCTCCGTCGCCTCGCAGAAACTGGTCTTGAGCGAAGGTTTTCTCCCGGCCCCGCTCACGCCGCTCTTTGCATCGCAG
>DATAZF010000383.1:0-3239 GCA_036272235.1 Bryobacteraceae bacterium
TCCCAAATGACTGTCTCAACATGTGATGCGGGTTGCCCTCGTGCACTATTGGCTGCTGGGATCGCGGGGTGGCGAGAAAGTCCTTGAAGCCATCTGCCGAATGTTTCCGGAAGCCGACATCTTCACGCTCTTTTACGATGCGGAACGGGTTTCGCCGCTGATTCGCTCGAAAAAGGTCCACGCCTCGTTTCTGAATCCGCTGCGGCGATTTCATCGTGGACTCCTGCCGCTGATGCCGATGGCCCTGGAAGCGTTCGATCTGCGGCAGTACGACCTCGTGATCAGCAGCGAATCGGGTCCGGCGAAAGGGGTCCTGACATCTTCCAACAGCCGCCACCTTTGCTACTGTCATACGCCGATGCGCTATCTGTGGGAACTTTATCCGGCGTATTTAAATGAGTTCCGGTCGAGTCCAGTGAAGCGGGCGCTGATGATGCCAATTGCGAACTATCTGCGGACCTGGGATTACTCAACCGCGGCGCGCGTCGATCATTTCACAGCCAACAGCTGGAACGTGCGGCGGCGTATTTGGCGAACCTACCGGCGCAAGGCCAGGGTGGTGTATCCACCGGTGGCGATTGAATCGTTCTACCACGATCGCTCGGAAAACTATTTCCTTATGATCGCCGAGATGGTGCCGTATAAGCGGCTCGATTACGCCATTCGGGCGTTCGCGCGCAATGGGCGCAAACTCAAAGTAGTCGGCAACGGGCCTGAGTATGCCGCGTTGCGAAAACTGGCCACGCCAAACATCGAATTTTGCGGACGTGTGCCGGATGAAGAACTCCGCGATCTGTACTCACGTTCGAGCGCGCTGCTCGTGCCGGGCGAAGAAGATTTCGGCATGACGATGGTCGAGTCGCTGGCGAGCGGCAAACCGGTGATCGCGTTCGGCCGCGGAGGGGCGGTCGAAATCGTGCGGGAAAAATGCGGCGTCCTTTACCCCGAGGCGACGGAAGCGGGGCTCGCGGAGGCGTTGCGAACATTCGACCGGATTGAATCCACTCTCAATCCGCTCTACCTGCGCACCGCTGTCTCCGATTTCTCGGAAGCGGTTTTCGAACAGGAATTCGGCGCGGCCGTTGCCGGAGTCCTGGGGCACCCAATGCCTGCGAAACCGGCAAAAACCCGAATTTACAACGTTCTTACAAGTCCCTCACGACACACGTAGCGCCCGGCCACTATGATTCGGGCATGGCCAATGAAGCCGCCCTTCACCCGGAGTTGTACCGTATGGCCCGGGAGTGCCCCGAAGGGCTGACAGATGAGGAAGTTATGCTCGTTTTGTGCAATTCGAGCCTGGCATCGGACGTGGATCCCGACGAACGCCTGTTTGCCGAGATTTTCCGCCGGTATCAAGTCCGCGTTACAACCTGGTGTTTTCGCCTGACGCGGAATCGCAGCCGGGCACATGATCTGGCGCAGGAAATCTTCTTCAAAGCGTACCGGCACCGCCATGGGTTCCGGGGGGAATCGCGGTTTTCCACATGGCTTTACGTCATCACGCGCAATCACTGCCTGACCTCCCTGAAGAGGATCGCCGACCCCGTGGAGGTTGGCGAGACGGTACCGCTCCGGCTTCAGGATTTCTCCTCACCGCGGCCCGATCTGATGATCGAGCGCAAGCAGAAGCACCGGGAGATGTGGCAAATGATCGGCGCTACACTGGAACCCATGGAAGCACGGGTCATGGCGCTGCACTACGGCTATGAACTGCCGCTGGCGGCGATCACCCAACGGCTCGCGCTGACAAATCCGAGCGGCGCAAAGGCCTATGTGGTGAATGCCCGCAGAAAGCTCAACCTGGTGATGAAACGCCGCGCTTCGCTTGACTCGCGCACAGGCTCGCCGTCTTTCTCCAGGACTGCTGCGTGAGTGAGAGCCGAAGCTCCAGCTACTCCCGCGCGTGAGGCATCCGTTTACGATCCGTTAGGCTACGATCTGCCGCTGCCGCTAAAGGCACGGTATTACCCGGTAGGTTATCCGCTCGATCTGGTCACGAACTCGGAAGACGTTCTCCGCGCCGCCAATTACATCTGGGGGCAATTTCCGCCGTCAACCTGGCAAAGCGACGCGGCAACTTTGCGCGTTATCGTGGACGATCGCGATGCCCTTCTACCGCCCGTCGCGTCGATGCCGCGCGGCCAGAATCATCTGGTGTCGTTCGTGCACGGTCCGGATAATTTCGCGGTATGCGATCTGGCGCGGTCATTCACGTTCGCCTGCCTGACGCAGGACGTGGCGAGCGACGCGAGCTACATCCGCTACCACTTTCTCGAACCGGCAGGCTATTTGATGGTGGATGCGGCCCATCTTTGTCCGGTACACGCGTCCTGCGTATCGCTGAATGGGCGCGCGATGTTGCTTTGCGGCGATGCGGGCGCCGGGAAAACGTCGCTGGCGTATGCCTGCGCGCGAAACGGCTGGACATACCTTTCCGACGATGCCACGCATATCGTGCGTGCGAGCACCGACTATGCGGTCGCGGGAAGACCGTTCCGTATCCGGTTCCGTGAATCGGGGCGGAAGCTCTTTCCGGAGTTGAGCGTTTTCACGCCGGAACTACGGCCTAACGGCAAGCTGGATATCGAGGTGGAAACGAGCGCTCTCGGAATCGCCACGGCCTTCGAGAGCCATGCGTCGCATGTTGTTTTCCTGAACCGGCGGCCGGATGTGAAGCGCGCCGAAATCAGGATGTTCGCGCGCTGCGCGGCCCTCGATCGCCTTTCGCAGCTGATTTGCTACGGAGACGCGCGAATTCGATCCGAACAAAGCCGGGCGCTGGCGGATTTCCTGCAGCTCCCCATCGTGGAACTCGGCTACAGAGATCTGGACGACGCGGAACAGACGCTCCGCGCTCTTGCCGGGGGCGCCGAGTGACTGCCTCCCCGGCGCACGACAGGCGCAGCCTTCAGGCAGTGGTGAAAGCCCTCCGCTTTCACCGATCCTCAACCGATGAGCTTGCCGCGATTCCCGAAGACCTTTGGCCCGCGTTGCTTGACGAACTGGACCGCGAACACCTGACCCTCGCGCTAGGCGCGCGCTGCGCCGATCCCCTTCCCCCGTTGGCTCGCGCCCGTGTGGAACGCAATCTCAGAGACAACGCCGCGCGCCACGACCGTCTGGTAGCCGCGCATCGGGAGATCAACGACGCTCTCGCCGGGCGTGCCGTCGAATACGTGGTGCTGAAGGGTCTCTCCCAATGGCCTTACTACTGCGAGGAGCCGCGCCAGCGCCCG
>DATAZF010000384.1:0-2995 GCA_036272235.1 Bryobacteraceae bacterium
TCGCCCACACGTTTCGGCAGATCGCCAAGCGGGATCAGCGTAGTGCCGGGGATGCGGCATATCTGGAATTCGTGCGGTTCGCGCACATCGATGAACTGGAACTTGTCGCCGCGGTCGAGCCTCGCTTTCACTTCGGTGGGCTCGATGTCTCCGGACGCCGCCACGGCTTCGGGAGGCGCTTCCTGATGCGGCACGCCGCAGAACTGCACGTAGTCAATGAGCGCGGTAACAGTCGGGTGATCGCCGCAGACCGGGCAATCCGGATTCTTCCGCAGCTTGAGCTCGCGAAACTTCATGTTGAGAGCGTCATAGAGCATCAAGCGCCCGACGAGGGACTGGCCGATACCGAGAATCAGTTTCACGGTTTCGGTTGCCTGAATGAGACCGATGACGCCGGGGAGGATCCCGAGCACTCCACCTTCCGCGCAGCTGGGGACAAGGCCGGGAGGCGGCGGCTCGGGATAAAGGCAGCGGTAGCAGGGTCCACCTTCGTAAGCGAAGACGGTCGCCTGGCCTTCAAAACGGAAGATCGAGCCGTAGACGTTCGGCTTGTTCAACAGCACGCAGGCATCGTTGACGAGGTAGCGGGTGGGGAAGTTGTCGGTGCCGTCGACAATAATGTCGTAGTCCTTGAAGATCTCCAGCGCATTATCGCTGGAGAGGGCGGTCTCGTGGCCAACCAGCTCCACGTAAGGGTTGATGTCGGCCATGGTCTCGAAGGCCGATTCGATCTTGCGTTTTCCAACGTCGCTGGTGCCGTGGATGATCTGGCGCTGCAGGTTGGTGAAGTCGACGACGTCGAAATCGACCAGGCCGATCTTGCCGATGCCTGCCGCCGCGAGATACATGCCGAGAGGCGCGCCGAGACCTCCCGCGCCAACCAGGAGAACGCTGGCCTTCTTCAGCTTCAGCTGCCCATCCATGCCGACTTCGGGCATGATCAGGTGGCGGCTGTAGCGGAGGATTTCGTCTTTCGACAAACTGACTTCAGACATGTATTCCACCGGCGATGCTGGGAACGATCGAAAGCGTATCCGTGTCGGCGACCGGACTGGCTTCTTTGTTCATGTAGCGGATGTCTTCGTCGTTCAGGTACACATTGACGAAGCTGCGCAGCTTGCCTTCGTCGGTGTAGAGATTCTTCTTGAGATCGGGAAAGCGCGTCGTCAAGCCGGTCAGCACTTCGCCGACGGTCTTGCCGGGCACCTCGACGGTATCAAGCTTTTCGGCGAATTGCCGCAGCGGGGTCGGGATCAGGATTCGGGCCATATCAATTCCTCTTTCTCTGCCTGGGTCTGCTCCGCATTTGGCAGCCAGCTATTGGCGTGGTCGAAGCGGCCTTTCCGGATGGAAAGGACGACAAACGAATACCACGGACAGGAGTTCTTTAAATCCGTTTCTGAAAAATACGCATCGCAGTCGGGATGCGAGTGGTAGATTCCGATGAGATCCAGCTTGCGCTCGCGGGCTTCGCGATCGGCGCGCAGCAGATCTTCGGGGCGCAGCTCATAGCGCGCGGCCTGTGAACCGGCGGAGACATTATCGAGCACGAGGACGTGGCTCACGGCTTTGCTGTCGCCGTCGATCGTGCCGATCATGGCGCCGCAGCATTCGTTGGGATAAACCGCCTGCGCGTGGTTCACCATTTCGCGCCAGGGGCCGCGTTCGATGCTGATCATTTAGTCCTCATCCCAAAAATGTTCGCTCAGATATTTGTCGGCGCTGTCGCAGAGGATCGTAATGATGACGCCGGTTTTGCCTTCCGTCCGCAATTCCTTTGCAATGGTCAGCGCCCCGACCACGTTGCCCGCGCCGGAGATCCCGACAAGCAATCCTTCCTCGCGCGCGAGGCGTTTGACCATCTTATGGCAGTCCTCGGTCTCGATCCAGAGGTTGCGGTCGGCGAGCTTGTCGTCGTAGATCGCGGGTACTATCGCGCTCGGCATGTGCTTGGTTCCTTCGATGCCGTGGAAGCCGGCGGAAGGTTGCGCGGAAATGCACTTGACGTGTGGCAGATCCTGGCGAAAGCGACGGGAGGTGCCCATGAACGTGCCGCTGGTGCCGAGCAGAGCGACGAAGTGGGTGATACGGCCTTCGGTCTGGGCGATGATCTCCGGACCAGTGGTCTCATAGTGCGCGCGCCAGTTGTTGTCGTTGCTGTATTGATCGGGGTAGAAGTATCGATCCGGATCGGACTCGTAAAGCTTCCGCACTTCGCGGATTGCGCCGTCGGAGCCTTCATCGGCGGGCGTCAGCACCAGCTCAGCACCATATGCCTTCAGGATCCGCTTGCGCTCGATGGACGCGTTCATGGGCAGGCAGAGCTTCACTTTGTAGCCGCGCGCCGCACAGATCATGGCATAGGCGATGCCGGTATTGCCGCTGGTCGAATCGATCAGGATCTTGCCGGGCCCGAGTTTGCCGGCGCGCTCGCCTTCGAGGATCATGTTGAGCGCGGGGCGATCTTTCACGGATCCGCCAGGATTGAAGTATTCGGCCTTGGCGTAGATTTCGATGCCGGGAAAATCCGCCGAGACCTTCGTCAGCCGAAGCAGAGGTGTGTTGCCCACATTTCCGATCACATCGTGCGCGGCCCGCGGCGCAAAGGCGACTGTATTCATTTAGGTGAGGACTCCCCCATCTTACAATTGAGGATTCATTTGGCACGCGGTTTGATTCGGAGTTCGATGCGGCGCCTCCTCATCCGGCCGGGGGCTATAGGCGATTTTATTGTCGGCCTGCCGGCGCTGGAGTCGCTGCGGACCGGCTATACAGAGGTCTGGTGTGCGGGCCAAAACCTTCCTCTGGCTCGCTTTGCGGACCGGACGCAATCCATTACGGCGGCGGGGCTGGACCGGCTGGGATTGCTGCCTGCGGATGAAGTAATCGAACGGCTGCGCGGCTTTGATTCCGTGATTTCGTGGTACGGGACAAGCAGGCCCGACTTCCGGGAACTGACGGCGTCGCTCAACCTGCCGTTTCGGTTTCTGCCGGC
>DATAZF010000385.1:0-12833 GCA_036272235.1 Bryobacteraceae bacterium
TGGTCAGGCTTGGTAATAAAATAACCCGCCGCGATGGGACGGAGCAGAGGTGCTGGTTCAGCTTCGCTTTGGCCTTGGGGTTTCAAATAGTCCGAACAAACTGACTTTGCATGGAATATCAACCGAATTCGGCGCGGGAGCAAAGACTGACAGACCAGCCGCCGCAGTGGGCACAGACAAAAAAAGTCCGAACAAATTGGCCGTCCCTGGAATATCTATATATGAGCCATAACCCGACCCGTCCTCCGCACATACTGCGCCTCGTATGCGCGTACCTGATGCTCTCCACGGCTCTCCTTTTAAACGCCCAGAATTCCGGGCAGATCCGGATCGACGTGAAAGATCCTTCAGGCGCCGCGGTAACGGCTTCAGGCACCCTTCACACTCCGGGCGGCTCGGCCCAGGCCTTTGACACGGATTCTTCCGGCTCATACACCTTCAACAGTCTGGGGGCGGGCCGTTACCGGCTCGATGTTTCGAAAACGGGCTTCGCAACGCAATCTTTGCCGATCGAAGTTTCGGCGGGCGTCAATGTCTCCCGAACGATCACGCTGGAACTCTCTGCGCAGGCATCCAAAGTTGATGTGGTGGAAGCGACGCCACTGGCAGGAACCGACTTGCCCATCGATCAGATTCCCGCACCCGTCCAGACGGCGACCGCGCGTGACATCGACCAGGCGGGTGCGCTCGACCTCTCCGACTTCCTCAAGACGCGTCTCAGCGGCGTACACGTGAATGAAAATCAGGAGAATCCCTACCAGCCCGACCTCAACTACCGCGGCTACACCGCGTCGCCGCTCCTCGGCACTCCGGAAGGCATTTCGGTTTACATGGACGGTGTCCGCCAAAATCAGCCCTTCGGCGACATCGTCGCGTGGGACCTCATTCCCAAAATCGCGATCTCGGAAATAGCCCTGATTCCGGGCTCCAACCCCCTCTTCGGACTCAACACGCTCGGCGGCGCGATCTCCGTTGAAACGAAAGACGGACGGAGCGCGCCCGGCACGACTCTTTCCATCAACGGCGGCAGCTTCGGACGCCGCGCCGGCGAGTTCGAACACGGGGGCTCCAATTCCAAAGGTCTGAGCTGGTATGTCGCCGGCAATCTTTTTCGCGAGGACGGCTGGCGGGTGCTGTCACCTTCGGAAGTGCGTCAGGCCTTCGCCAAGGTCGGCTATATGCGCGGGAAGACTTCAGTGAACCTCAGCTTCGGCTATGCTGACAACTGGCTGACCGGCAATGGCCTGACGGATACGCGCTTTCTGGCCGAGCACTGGTCGAGTGTAAACAGCGTGCCCGACATCACCTGGAACCGTTCGCCGTCCTTCAACCTCAGCCTGAAGCACGATATTACCAGCCATCTCGTCCTCGCCGGCAACGCGTACTTTCGCTATATCCGCGCGGATAGCACCAACGGCGATCTCAACGAGGATTCGTTTGGCGAGTCGCTTTACAACCTGAGTGCCGGCGATATCGCGGCGCTGAACGCCGCCGGATACAGCGGTTTTCCAACAACCGGCAACGCTGCCACCATGCCGTTTCCCTATTTGCGCTGCATCGCGCAGGGCCTTGAACTCAGCGAAGCCGCCGAAAAGTGCGATGGCATCATCGGCAATACTTACAGCAAGCAAAACAACTGGGGACTCTCCGGTCAGTTGAGCTGGCTCGCCGGCCCCCACCGGATCACCGCCGGCGCCGTCTGGGACCGCAGCAGCACCATCTTCCAGCAGGCCACTGAGTTCGCCTATCTGAATCCCGACCGCCTCACCTTCACTCCCACGGGCGTGTTTGAAGATGGCAGTACCAATGCGGATGACGTGCCCGTTGATAGCCGCGTCGATCTGCACGGCGGCGTCAACACCGCCAGCTTCTATATCGGCGACACGATCTCGCTCGGCCGTTCGCTCACTATGACCGTCTCGGGACGCTACAACCGCACGGCCATCGACAATATCGACCGTCTGCCGCCGGTCACCGATGGTTCGCGCGGGTCGCTCAACGGAAACTACGTCTTCGACCGGTTCAACCCTTCAGTCGGATTTACCTGGAATGCGCCGCGTTATGCAAGCGTCTACTTCAACTACAGCGAGAGCAATCGCGCGCCAACGTCGATTGAGCTGGGATGCGCCGATCCGACTCAGCCCTGCAATCTCCCGAACGCCCTCGTCGGCGATCCGCCGCTCAAACAGGTGGTAACGCGGACTTTCGAAGCCGGTCTGCGGTCGCCTGCGGAAAGCAAGCTTCGCTGGAGCGCCGGCTGGTTCCGCGCCGAAAACTACAACGACCTCCTCTTCGTGTCGTCGCAGCAAACGGGATTCGGCTACTTCCTGAACTTTGGCAAGACGCTGCGTCAGGGAGCCGAGGTCAGCGTGAGCGGCAAGTTCAAACACTTTACGCTCGGCGGCAACTACACATTCCTCGACGCGACCTACCAGAGTCCGCAAACGGTCGCCGGCAGCAGCAACAGCGTCAACGATGCCGGGGTCGGCCAGGAGGGAAATATCAGGGTCCGCCCCGGCGACGAGATCCCCCAAATGCCCCGGAATATTCTTAAGGCCTATGCCGAATATCAGCCCACATCGAAGATCTCGGTCGACCTCGATTTCGACGCCGTCGGGCGTTCCTTCGCCCGCGGCAACGAAAACAATCTGGATCAGCCGGACGGCCTCTATTATCTCGGTCAGGGCTTTTCTCCCGGCTATGGCGTCGTGGACCTGGGCGCTCACTATCAGATTCACAAGCGCGTCCAGCTTTTCCTGCAGATAAACAACCTGCTGAATCATCGCTACTACACGGCCGCGCAGCTTGGACCCACGCCGTATGACAACGGCCAGAACTTTATCGCGCGTCCGTTCGCCGCGCCGCCAGGAGAAGATTTCCCGGTCCGGCAGTCGACCTTCTTTGCGCCGGGCGCGCCCATCGGGGCCTGGGGCGGGATGCGGTTTCGCTTCTGACCCGCGGGATGTTGCCCTCGCCGTCAAAAAGACCGAACAAGACGGGGTCCTTTGGAATATTGAGTTAGAGAGGCGAATTGGGTGGGGGTTGGCATGGGCCCCTGTAAAGCAAATGAAAGAGTCCTCGACACCGGATATCACGCTGGCTCTTGCCTTAGCCGACGCCGAGGCGAGTCACTACTCCTCAAGTGTCGAAGAGGAGCTGTTCGTTCTGTTTGATGAGATGCGGGAGCCCCTGTTCCGGTACCTTCTCAGCTTTTCATTAGTTGCGGCGGATTCGGAAGAAGTCATTCAGGATACCTTCCTGGCGCTTTTTCAGCACCTCCGACGCGGGAAGCCCCGGCAGAACCTGCGTGGCTGGCTCTTCCGGGTGGCACATAATCTGGCACTCCGGAAACGTCGCGACGACTGGAAACAGATGGAAACCTTCTTCTCTCCCGTTACGCTGCCGCCCGAAGAGGCTGTGATCGACCCCGCTCCAAATCCGGAGGATCAGTTGGCCGCCCGCCAGGAGCGGACGGTGCTTCTGGCGGTAGTAGATGCGCTGCCGGAGCAGGATCGCCGCTGTCTTTTTCTGCGCGCGGAAGGTTTGCGCTATAGGGAGATCGCCGAAGTACTCGAAATCTCCGTCAGTTCAGTCTCGGTTTCCCTGGGAAGATCACTGGCACGCATTAGTCGTGCCGCTGGACGGTGAAGTTTATGCGAACTGAAGATATGCATGTTTCCGATCAGGATCTGGTGCTCGCCGCCGACGGCGAACTGCCGGCGCGGGCGGCGGCCCGCGTGGAATCCCATCTGGCGGCTTGCTGGACATGCCGTGTGCGCCAGCAGGAGATTGAGGGCGCGGTGGGCGAATTTGTGCGCACTTATCGCCGTGCATTCGATGCCCGGCTTCCTTCGAGCGAGGGACCTCGCGCATTGCTGAAGGCACAGCTGTCCCAACTCGGGGCAACCCAGCCGGCTCCCTGGCACCGATGGTTTCAGAGCGGGTTGTGGAGATTTTCGTGGGTGCTGCTCGGCGCCGTTGCCTGCCTCGCCGTGGCCATCTTGCTGACATCGCCTTCGTGGTTCGCACGGCAGCAGGTGCAGGCCGCGACGATGATGATCCCCGACCCTGCGCTTACGCCCGGCGCGACGGTTTTCATTGGCAGGGAAGAAGTGTGCCGGGCATCGAACACGAAAAATAGAACAGTACCCGCGACGCTCCGGCGTCAGGTATTCGAAGAATACGGGATCCACCCGGCGCAGCCGCTTGCTTACGAGGTCGATTATCTGATTACGCCCGCGCTGGGCGGCGCAGACGACATCCACAATCTGTGGCCGGAGTCTTATGGGTCCACTATGTGGAACGCGGCGGTCAAAGATGCGCTCGAGGATCACCTGCGGGAACTGGTTTGCGCCGGGCAACTGGACCTTGCCACCGCTCAACAGGAAATCGCCGCAAACTGGATCGATGCTTACAAAAAGTATTTTCATACCGACCGGCCGATCCAACCGGTCTCGCGAAGAATGGACAGGTAAGCGCCTTGATAAAAATCACTCAACTAAAAATCTCGCTTTTATTCCTGACATTGGCCGCGGGCTTATTGCTCGCGCAGCAGAAACGGCAAATCGACGACAAAGCCCTGAAGAATGCCGCGCAAAGTGGCGACGAGTGGGTGACGTATGGGCGCGACTATGCCGAAACCCACTTCAGCCCATTGAAGCAAATTGATACAAGCAGCGTGAAGCGCCTCGGCCTCGCATGGTCCTGGGAGACTGAATCGCCCGCTGGCGCTCGTATTGAATCCACGCCATTGTTCTCCAACGGTGTCCTCTACGCCACCCTTGGATGGAACGTCATGGTCGCGGTCGATGCCCGCACCGGAAAGCAGAAATGGCGCTGGGACCCCGAAATTTCCCGCAAGCACATTTCGGAGATCTGCTGCGGTCCCGTCAATCGCGGCGTCGCTCTTTATAAGGGCAAAGTCTATGCCGGGCTGCTCGACGGACGTCTGGTAGCTCTCGATCAGGAGACCGGCAAGGTCCTCTGGAGCGTGAAAACAACAACGAACGACGATACGGTTCTGACCGCCGCGGTGCGCGTCGTGAAGGGAAAAGTCATCGTCGGCACCAGCGGCGCCGAACAGGCGGTTCGCGGTTACTTTTCCGCGTACGACGCGGAAACAGGCAAGTTGGACTGGCGCTTCTACACGGTGCCAGGAGATCCGTCGAAGCCCTTCGAGCAGCCTGAGCTGGCGATGGCCGCGAAGACATGGACGGGCGAGTGGTGGAAGATGGGCGGCGGCGGTACGGTCTGGGACGCGATGGCCTACGATCCGGACGCCGACTTGTTGTACATCGGAGTCGGAAACGGCGGCCCGTGGGACAGGAATCTGCGCAGCCCCGGCGGCGGTGACAATCTCTTCCTTGCATCCGTTCTCGCCGTCAAGCCGGACACCGGCAAGCTCGTTTGGTATTTCCAGGAAACACCTGGCGACGATTGGGATTACACCTCAACGCAGCCAATCGTTCTCGCCGACCTGACCATCGACGGACGTAAACGCAAAGTCCTGCTGCACGCGCCGAAGAACGGCTTCTTCTACGTCCTCGATCGCATCAGCGGCGAGTTCATTTCGGGCGGCCAGTACGCCCGGCGTGTCACCTGGGCGACTGGACTCGACAAGAATGGCCATCCCATCGAAGCGAAAGGCGCGCGCTACGGCATCAATCCCGTCCTGATCACGCCCGGCAACGGAGGCGCCCACAACTGGGAAGCGATGGCGTTCAGCCCGCTCACCGGCCTCGTTTACATTCCCGGCACGGAAGGCGGCGCCCGCTACGCGCGCGATCCGAAATTTGTCTACACACCCGGTACGCAGAACGCCGGCATGAGCACGATGCAGCGCCCGCGCGATAAGGACGGTAAGGTGGTTCCGCCGGATCCGCCGGCGGATGTCGCCGTCGTCGAACCGGAGGGCGCCGGGAATCAGCCTAAGAACGTCGGCGGTGGATTCCTCGTCGCCTGGGACCCGGTCAGGCAGAAGGAGCGCTGGCGCGTCCCCGCCGCGGGTGGCTACATGCGCGGTGGCGCTACTCTCGCCACCGCGGGGAACATATTGTTCCATGACTCGAAAGCCTACAACGCCGAGACCGGAGACATACTCTGGCGGGTCGAGCTGAATGGCGAAAACGTCGCGCCCGTGACGTACATGCTGGACGGCAAGCAATATATCACGTATTTCGCCCGAAGCTATCCGAACAGCCGTATGTTCTCATTCGTGCTCGATGGCAAGGAAACGGTTCCACCCATACCTGCGGCAACGAAGCCGTAACAGGAGAATTTCATGACAAATCGGCGGTCGATTCGCTGGTACCTTGTCGGTGCTGCGCTGTCCCTCTGCGCAGGCATCGGAATCGCTCAGACCTCCTCGAACAAACGCGTCGACGACCGTGTCCTGCGCGACGCCGGGAAGAACGGGGATGAGTGGGTAACTTATGGCCGCGACTACGCCGAGACGCACTACAGTCCGCTCAAACAGATCGACGCGAGCAACGTCAAACGTTTGGGTTTAGCGTGGTCCTGGGACACGGGGTCCCCTGCGGGTGGCCGCGCAGGCCGATAGTTTGACGAGAAGGCTGGCGAGATCGGCTTTGGCGAACTTCCACTCGAAGGGTTGCGCGGTTGCTTCCCATTAGTATTGGAAGTCGAGCAGACGTTCCGCCGGTTGGTCCAGACCGGTGAAGTCGTTCGGGTGAGGACTTTTCGTTGCTGCGGCCCCAACGCTACGATGAAGAAAGGCGATGTCAAATCCAAAGACAATGTTCGAGAAAATCTGGTCGGCGCACCGGATCCTCGACCGCCCCGACGGACAGACTCTCCTTTACATCGACACCCACCTGGCGCACGACGGCTACGTACCCGCGTTTGAAATTCTTCGCGAACGCGAACTGAAGCCCCGCCGGGCTGATCGCATTTTCGCAACGCCCGATCACTACGTACCCACAAACTCGCGTGGCCTGATGCAGATCGAGAGCGCCGAGCGGCGGTCGATGGTTGAAAATCTCACCGAGAACGCGCGGGCCTGGGGACTGACACTTTTCGGTCTCGATGATGAGCGGCAGGGCATCGTACATGTCATCGGTCCCGAGCAGGGGGTCACGCAGCCCGGCATGACGCTGGTTTGCGGTGATAGCCATACCTCCACACATGGCGCGCTGGGCGCGCTCGCGTTCGGCGTAGGGATGACAGAAGTGGCGCACGCGCTGGCCACCCAGACCCTTTGGCAGAGGAAGCCTCGAACGCTGCGCATTGCCGTGTCGGGCGCACTCGGACGTGACGTGACCGCCAAGGACGTGATTCTCGCCATCATCGCGCAGATCGGCACGGCGGGCGCAACCGGATACGTCATCGAGTACACGGGACCGGTGATCGAAGCGCTGACTATCGAGGGCCGGCTGACAGTCTGCAATATGTCAATCGAGGCCGGTGCCCGCGCGGGAATGGTCGCGCCCGACCAGGTTACGTTCGACTACCTGCGGGGACGACCTTTTGCGCCAAAGGGGGCGGAGTGGGATCGCGCCGTCGCACGCTGGAAAGGCTTGCCCACAGACGCCGCCGCGCAATTCGACCGCGAAGTCCATGTGGATGGCGCCGCGATCGCGCCGATGGTGACGTGGGGAACCAGTCCGCAAGCGGCCGCGCCGATCAGCGGTCGCGTGCCCGAACCGACCACCAGTGCCGACGCCCATGCCCTCGACTATATGGGCCTCACAGCCGGTATGAAACTCGCCGGGATCGCGGTGGACCGCGTCTTTATCGGTTCCTGCACAAACGGCAGAATTCAGGATCTGCGGACCGCGGCAGCAGTTGTGCGCGGGCGCCGGGTTGCCTCCCCGGTTGAGGCTTGGGTCGTGCCGGGCTCCGGTCTGGTGCGCAAACAGGCCCACGAAGAAGGGCTGGACCGCATCTTCACCGAAGCGGGTTTCCAGTGGCGCGAAGCAGGATGTTCCATGTGCCTGGGCACGAATGGCGAAATCGCCGCTCCTGGACAACGATGCGCCTCGACATCGAATCGCAACTTTGTCGGGCGCCAGGGCAGGGGCGTCCGCACGCATCTGATGAGCCCGGCGATGGCCGCGGCCGCCGCAGTGGAAGGCAGGCTGACCGACGTGCGGGCGCTGGGAGGTCATTAATATGCAGGCGTTTCAGACCATCCGAACAACGTTCGTTCCGATGCCGGAAATGAACATCGATACAGACCAGATCATTCCGGCAAGATTTCTGCAAAAACCCCGGCGTGACGGCTGCGGCCCCTGGCTGTTTCACGATCTGCGCGAGAGTCCCTCTTTCGTTCTGAATCAACCGGCATACCGTGAAGCCCGGGCTCTGGTTGCGGCGGAGAATTTCGGGTGCGGATCTTCCCGCGAGAACGCCGTGTGGGCCCTGTACGATTACGGATTCCGCGTAGTGATCGCGCCCAGCTTCGGCGAGATCTTCTACAACAATTGCCTGCAGAACGGATTGCTTCCGATTCGCCTGCCCCGCAAAAACGTCGGCACACTATTGGCCGCGTCGCCCCTCGAAATGATAGAGGCCGATCTCGAATCGCAGACGGTCCGTTTCAAAGAAGAGCGATGGCACTTTGACCTCAACGCCTTCGCGAAGCAGTGCCTGCTGAACGGTATCGATGAACTCGGATATACGCTCTCGCGGCTCGATGAGATTATCGCCTTTGAACGAAACTCCGAGACCACACGACAATAAATGAAAATTGCAATCCTGCCGGGAGACGGCATCGGCAAAGAAGTCACTCAACAGGGCGTGAAATGTCTTGAGGCTGTACTCAAACGGGAATCGCTCGAGCTCACCGAAGCGCCCATCGGAGGGGCCGGCTACGACGCTGCGGGGGATCCTTTGCCCGCTGCCACTCTGGAGCTCGCGCGCAAGTCCGACGCCATTCTGCTCGGCGGCGCGGGAGTGAAGGAGGATGAGACACGGCCTCCCGACAAAGCAGCCGGTGTGGGGCTGCTGCGCCTGCGCAAGGCACTTGAGCTCTACGCCAACTTCCGGCCGGCTTTCATGTTCCCGGAACTCGCCGGCGCATCCACCCTGAAGCCCGAAGTCGTCGAAGGACTCGATCTCATCATCCTTCGCGAGCTGAACGGCGACGTTTATTATGGGGAGCCGCGCGGTTTCGAGATGACCGCTGCAGGGGAGCGCGCCGCCTTTAATACGATGCGCTACTCCGAATCCGAAGTGGAACGTATTGGACGAGTCGCCTTCGAGACCGCGCGGACACGACGGCGCAAGGTCTGTTCCGTCGATAAGGCGAACGTGCTCGAGACCAGCGCGCTGTGGCGCGAGGTGATGGTGCGGCTCGGAAAGGAATACCCTGACGTGGAGTTGACGCATCTCTACGTCGACGCCGCGGCCATGGCACTTATGCGTTACCCAAAGCAGTTCGACGTAATCGTCACGGGCAACATTTTCGGTGACATTCTTTCGGACGCCGCGGCCATGCTCACCGGTTCCATCGGCATGCTGCCTTCCGCCTCGATGGGCACTGGAACCCGCGGACTGTTCGAGCCCGTGCACGGAACGGCGCCCGATATCGCCGGCCTGGATGTCGCCAATCCGCTGGCTTCCATCCTTTCCATGGCGATGATGCTTCGCCAGTCTTTCCATCTCGTCAGTGAAGCAGAGCAGGTGGAAGCGGCAGTACAGCGCGTGCTGCGACAAGGCTACAGGACCGCGGACATCATGGAACCCGGCGCCACACGGGTCGGCACGACCGAAATGGGCGACAAAGTCGTCGCGGCTTTGTTCTAGACTGGTTCAGCAGATCCGAAGCCCCGTGGCCCAGACCAGCACCTCCATAACCGCCGTTCAGATCGCCGCAAGGCTCGACAGGCTACCGATGAGCCGCACCCTGTGGCGGCTCGTCCTGCTCATTTCCCTGGGTGGGACCTGCGAGCTCTACGACATCTTCCTCACGGCATATATAAGCCCCGGTCTCGTCGCCAGCGGCCTGTTCGCGAACTCGACCATCGGTTTGTTCGGCATCAATGGCGTCGGCTTCTTCGTGTTCTCCAATTTCGCGGGCATGCTCCTCGGGTGCATGTTCTTCGGGTACGTGGCCGACCGCTTCGGACGCCGCACCATCTTCATCACGTCTTTGCTCTGGTATTCGTTTGCCACCGCGATCATGGCTTTTCAGAACACGGCTGCCGGCGTGGATACGTGGCGCCTGATCGCGGGCATCGGAATTGGCCTCGAACAAGTCACCATCGATACTCTGCTTCCTGAATTCGTGCCGCCCCATTCGCGCGGCCGGGCGTTCGCATTTTACCAGTTCGTCGAATTCTGTATTGTGCCGGTTGTCGCCCTCCTGGGCTGGCTGCTGGTTCCCCGGGCTCCACTCGGATTCGCCGGATGGCGCTGGGTTACGCTGATCGGCAGCATCGGAGCCATCTTTGCGTGGTGGCTGCGGCGCGGCATACCGGAGAGTCCGCGCTGGCTGGCGGTGCACAACCAGGAGTTGGCGGCCGACCGCATCGTTCGCGATCTCGAGGCGCGCATCGCCGCGGATACAAACGCGCCATTGCCCGAGCCCTCGATGCGCGGGCCTGCGGAGACGCGCTCCAGTTCGTTCACCGAGATCTTTCGCAAACCATATGGCGGCCGTACCCTGATGCTCTCGGTGTTCAACCTCATGCAGACCATTGCGTTCTACGGCTTCGGCTCCTGGGTTCCCACGCTGCTGGTCGCCAAAGGTATTCAGACCACAACCAGCCTGCTCTATGCTTTTATCATCGCGATCGCCAATCCAGTCGGCCCCCTGCTTGGGATGCTGGTGGCGGATCGTATGGAGCGCAAATGGCAGATAGTCTGTGCGGGTCTCGGCATCGGAATCTTCATGTGGCTCTTCGCAATTCAGGCCAGCCCCGTTCTGATTATTCTGCTTGGCGTCGCTGTGACGCTGTCGAATAACTGGATGTCATTCACCTTCCACAACTATCAGGCCGAGCTTTTCCCGACTCGCGTGCGCGCGCGCGCCGTGGGCTTTGTCTATAGCTGGAGCCGCGTCAGCGCCGCATTCGCCGGGCTCCTCATCGGATTCTTCCTGAAGGAAGGTGGTGCCCTCGGCGTCGCCTTCTTCATCGGCGGCGCCATGGCCGTGATGACTTTGACCATCGGCATATTCGGTCCGCGCACCCGGAATCTTGCACTCGAGCAAATTTCACACTGACGTGTCTGATCTCACGAACAAAATCGCTGTTGTGACTGCCGCTGCCCAGGGTATCGGTCGTGCCTCAACGGAGGCATTCGCCAGAGCCGGTATCCGCGTCATCGCGACCGATATCAACGAGGAACGCCTTGGCGAACTGACCGCATTGCCGAATATCACACTACGCAAGCTCGACGTCACGGACACCGCGGCGGTGCGGGCGTTCGCGGCGCAGACGGGGCCGATCGACATCCTCTTCAACTGTGCCGGCGTTGTTCACAACGGAACGATCCTCGACACCAGCGAACTGCAACTGGATCAGGCCTTCGATCTCAATGTGAAAGGCATGTACCGTATGGTTGCGGCATTTCTCCCTGGCATGCTGGAAAAGGGGGATGGCTGCATCATCAACATGTCATCCGTCTGCAGCAGCGTGAAGGGCGTCCCGAACCGGTTTGCCTACGGCACGACAAAGGCTGCAGTGATAGGGCTCACCAAATCAATAGCAGCCGACTACGTCAGCAGGGGCATTCGTTGCAACGCGATCTGTCCCGGGACGGTGGACACTCCGTCCCTGCATGAACGTCTGCGCGCGACCGGCGATTTCGAAAAAGCGTTTGCCGCTTTCACTGCGCGCCAGCCCATCGGTCGCCTCGGCCAGGCGGATGAGATCGCCGATCTTGTCCTGTACCTTGCCACCGCCGCCTACACCAACGGCCAAATCCACGTCATCGACGGCGGCTGGACCGCCTAAGCTCTGTACCTTTGCGCCAGTTCCCTGGCGGCACCCGCCAGAAGCATCGTATCGGCGCCCACCGCGACAAAGTTGCAGCCGAACTCTATGTAATCGCGCGTGGTTTTCTCGTCGGTACCAAGGATGCCTGCCGCTTTTCCCGAAGCGCGGATTCTTGACACGGCATCCCGTATCGCCTGATGCACCGTCGGATGAGTCGATTGGCCGAGGAGCCCAAATGACGCCGCCAGATCCGAGGGGCCGATCAGTAAACCATCAACCCCATCCACGCCCGCGATTTCTTCGATATTCCTGAGACCTGCCTGCGTTTCAATCTGCACCAACAGACAAACTTCGTCGTTGGCCCTCTGCAGGTAATCGGGCACGCCCTGCCACCGCGAAGAACGGGCGATGGCGGCGCCGACGCCTCTGACGCCCGAGGGCGGATACCGCATGGCGCGCACCATCTCCGCCGCCTGCTCTGCGGATTCCATCATCGGGATAAGGATGCTCTGCACTCCGATATCGAGCAATTGTTTAATTGTGTGGACTTCACCGAGTGGCGGCCGTACAACCGTCTGCACCGGGTAAGGCGCCACCGCCTGCAACTGCGCGAGTGTCGACCGCAGATCGTTGGGGGCATGCTCCTGGTCGATCACGATCCAATCGAAGCCTGCGCTCGCGCAGAGTTCGGCCGAATACGGGTCCGCGAGGGCAAGCCACAATCCAAACGAGGTCTCTTTACTTCTTAAGCTGACTTTGAAGGTGTTCGGAGGGATGTTCACGATTTTGCACGATAACACAGGCGGCAAGCCAACTGCGCTGGGACAGACAAGGCTGGGACAGACAAGGCTCGATCGCTCAGGGCCGTCTCCTGAACATTCACTTTCCGGCGTGTGCGACGGCACATCGATCGCGCATGCGCGACATATAGTT
>DATAZF010000386.1:0-4084 GCA_036272235.1 Bryobacteraceae bacterium
GGAGCAATGGAATAAATCGATTCCCGCCGCAACCAGCGGCCGCAGAAAAGCTTCCAGCTCCGCGGGAGTGCGCGTGAGCTTTGCTTCGTAATTCTGAATTTTCCATTGTGAGAACCGAAGGGCAATCGGAAATTCAGCGCCTACACGGCGGCGAACCTCGGTGGCAACTTCAACCGCGAATCGCGTCCGTGCAACGATGTCGCCTCCATACGCATCGGAACGCTGGTTGGTTCCTTCCCAGAAGAACTGGTCGACGAGATACCCGTGCGCTCCGTGAATCTCAACGCCATCAAAGCCGCACTCTTTCGCGTTGGCGGCCGCTTCGCCAAATGCCCGCACAATGGTGCCGACCTCCGCAACGGATGCAGACGCTCCGACCGCCCCCGCATGGCCGCCCTGGGTCCCCACGTGCCAGAGCTGGGAGAAAATCTTTCCTCCGGCCTGATGGACCTCGCCGACAACGCGCCGCCATCCCGCCAGCGCCTCATCGCCATACAAGTGGGGCACCTTCGGATCGAACCCGGCGACAGGATGCGGAATGTACGTGCCTTCGGTAATGATGAGGCCAACGCCGCCCTCCGCGCGCCGCCGATAGTAGGCCGCAACGTCCGGACCAGGAACGCCGCCCGGCGAGAATGACCGCGTCATCGGAGCCATCACGATTCGGTTGGCAAGGGCGAGGTGGCGCAGCAAAAATGGAGCGAAGAGCAGGTCTGTTGGCGCTTTCACAGATTGAGCATCTCGCGCAGCCGGCGGCTTTGCATCCGGCTGACTGGGATTTCGCTGGACTTCTTGTCATCCATCTTGAGCTGGTATGTCGATTTAAACCATGGAACCACTTCGCGAATCCGGTTGACGTTCACCACATAAGATCGATGGGCCCGCCAGAAAGTATCCGGATCGAGGGCGGCCAGCAACTCTTCCAGCGTCCGGAAGTTCGACTGCCCTTCGATGTGGCCTGTTGCCAGCGTAATCACCCCGTTCGCGATGGTGGCGTAGATCAGTTCGTCAGGATCGATAATCAGATTGCGCGTGCCGCTACGGAGTAATAATTTGGTAAAGGCCGGGCTGGAGCGTCCGCCGACAGCTGGGGCGACAGGCTCTGTGATGCGGTCCGCAACCAGACGCCGCGCACGGCCAATAGTCTCTTCCAGGCGCTCGCGCTCGACCGGCTTCAGGATGTAATCCATCGCCTCCAGGCGGAACGCCTCCACGGCAAACTGATCGTAAGCCGTTGAAAAAATGACGTGGGGAGGTTCGATGTTCTGTTCCCGAAGACGCCGGACGACGCTCAAGCCATCCAGTCCAGGCATTTGAATATCCAGAAAAGCGAGGGCCGGATCGAGGCGTTCGATGGCTTCCAGCGCTTCGATGCCGTTGGCGGCGACCGCTACAACCTCAACATCGCCGATCTGGTCGAGGAGAAACTTCAATTCCTCCCGCGCAAGCTGCTCGTCGTCGGCGATGATCGCGCTCATCGGTGCGGTCGCGCGGGATCGCATGAACTGCTATTATAGCCTTGAAATTAATCCAATCCTTTCAAACAATTGGACGCGCCGCTGGCCCTGACGCCAGCGCCGCCATAAGGAGCTAAATCGTTTGTCCTCAACACCAGAGAGCGTTCAGTCTGACCTCGCGAAGTCAACGCCCCACATAAAACCCGCCGACGGGAAGCTCGGCATTCTGATTCCGGGTATGGGCGCTGTAACGACGACATTCATCGCGGGTGTGGAAGCGCTGAAACTGGGGATGGCAAAGCCGATCGGTTCCATCACGCAGTTGAACACGATCCGGCTTGGCAAACGGACCGATAACAACACTCCTAAAATCAAAGATTTCGTTCCGCTGGCGGCGATCGAAGATCTGGAATTCGGCGGCTGGGATATTTTCGAAGAGAACTGCTACGAAGCTGCTCTGCATGCCGGCGTTCTGGAGAAACCCCTGGTCGAGAGTCTGCGCGGGCCGCTCGAAAAGATCAAGCCCATGCCGGCCGTTTTCGACAGCAACTACGTCAAACGGATTAACGGTCCTAACCTGAAGCCCAAGGGCTCCAAGATGGACCATGCCGAGATGCTGATGGACGATATCCGAAACTTCAAGGAGCGCACCGGATCTTCGCGGCTGGCCATGATTTGGTGCGGCTCGACGGAAGTCTTCCACCGCCCCGCCGCAGTCCACGCAACACTGAAAGATTTCGAGTGCGGCCTGCAGAAGAGCGATGCGGAAATTTCGCCCAGCCAGATCTACGCCTATGCGGCGCTCAAGATGGGCATCCCTTATGCGAACGGCGCACCGCACCTGACCACTGACACGGCGGCCCTGATGGAACTGGCGCGCGACCGGGGGGTACCCATCGCGGGCAAGGATTTCAAGACCGGTCAGACGTTCATGAAGACCCTGGTTGCGCCGGGATTGAAATCGCGCATGCTGGGGGTAGCCGGCTGGTTCTCCACCAACATTCTCGGCAATCGCGATGGCGAAGTGCTGGACGATCCCGGGTCGTTCAAGTCGAAGGAAGAGTCGAAGCTTTCGGCCCTCGAACAGATCCTTCAGCCGGATCTTTATCCTGAGCTTTACGAACATATCCACCATAAAGTCCGTATCGAATACTATCCGCCGCGCGGAGACGCCAAAGAGGGGTGGGACAACATCGACATCTTCGGCTGGCTGGGATATCCAATGCAGATCAAGATCAACTTCCTTTGCCGCGACTCCATCCTCGCCGCGCCTCTGGTACTCGACATCATGCTGTTCATGGATCTGGCGCAGCGCGCGGGCATGCGCGGCGTGCAGGAATGGCTTTCGTTCTTCTTCAAAGCGCCGATGACGGCGCCCGGCCTCTATCCCGAGCACGATATTTTCATTCAGTCGATGAAGCTGAAAAACACGCTGCGCTGGATGAAGGGCCAGCAACTGATCACGCATCTCGGCCTGGAGTATTACGAGTAACGGGTTGCTGAAACGTCTCCTATGACTACCAATGGCAGGCGAAACCGCCTGCCCCACAACCGAGAGTATTGACGCGATGCGTGTTCTCGTAATCGGCGGAACACTGTTCATTGGCAAATTGCTGGTCAAGCGGCTTCTGGCCGCCGACCACGACGTCACGATTCTGCACCGTAAGGCGGAACATCCTTTTGGACGGCGCGTGCGCAATGCCATCGCCGACCGCAACGATGCGGCGGCGATCAGGAGCGCGTTAACCGCTCAGCGGTTTGACGCCGTCTACGACCTCGCTTACGATTGGGAGCGGGGAACCAGCGCCGCCCAGGTCGAGGCGACGGCGAAAGCGATTCCCGGAGACCTGACGCGTTACATTTTCATGTCCAGCGTCGCGGCATATGGCGATGGATTGAACCATTCCGAAGACGATCCACTGGCTTCCGATATTCATACCGAAGCTTACGTCCGGAACAAGGCGGGTAGTGAACGCGCGCTGTTTCGCATGTATCACGAGACGCGATTTCCGCTGGTCACGATCCGGCCGCCTTACGTTTACGGTCCGGAGAATCCTTTTTATCGCGAAGCGTTTTTCTGGGACCGTTTACGTTTCGATCGACCAATCATTATTCCCGGCGACGGCAACCGCCTGATGCAGTTCGTCTACGTAACCGACCTCGTCGAGGCTTGCTTCAATGCGCTTGAAAAGCATACGGCGCCGGGGCGGGCATTTAACGTCGCCGATGAGAAGCCACTCACGCAGGTCGAGGTAGTCTCGGAGTTTGCAAAGGCGATCGGCAAACAGGCGACCATCGTACGTGTGCCGCGGGAGATCATTATTCGGAATGGCGGCAATGCGTTCGGCCAGCCGATGTATTTTGGCGAATATTATGACCGCCCCCCCATCACAGAGGCGGTTGGACGCGTCAAGCGCGTACTGAACGTCAGTCTGACGCCGTTTGCAACAGGGCTCAAGGAAACGTGGCGCTGGTATTCGAAGCACGCTCCCGAAAAGAAGCCTGACTTTTCCTTCGAAGACAAACTCATCCGCCAGGCACGGGAGCACGCGAAGGCAATTCAGCCGCAGGGGTGAAGAGTGCTCCGAGTTGCAACACGGTGAACGCCGCACCAGACCGTCGCGCCC
>DATAZF010000387.1:0-3042 GCA_036272235.1 Bryobacteraceae bacterium
CCGTTACAAGCAGGACGCCTTACCGCGCCTGATGATGGCATTCGATGAAGACCCCGTCCACCGCCTTGGAATCCTTGACACGGTCGGTCGCTATTACGGCGAGGCGGGCCGTGCCTGGTTGGCGAATATCGCGGCGTCTGCTGTTGAACCGGCTGTACGGGCGAAGGCCGAAGACAGGCTTTCGGCAAGCTTTGACGACGGCCACTCCTGATTTACGTACCTCATTTACGCAGCCTATTTGCGCGCCCCCTTACGTACTTCAGGAGCGTGAGCTCAGGATTTCCTGCAATCGCGCGACGATGGAGTCCGGAATCTCAATCGCATCTTCCGCACGGCGCCGTTCCCGCTCTAAGCGCGACCGGTCGAAGGGCATTCGCACGGGCGGACCTCCAGCTACCGGGCGTGCCGATCGAACGGCGTCTGCGTAAGCCGAAACGCTTTCGAGAAACGTCTCGGCCGGGCCCATTAGATCCGGACGCATGCACACGATGAGGAATCCGAAGCCCGCGAGTTGCGGTGGAATTGGCGGCGAGCCTGCGAGAATCCCCATCAGTTGAACCGCGATTGCGATGCCCGAGCCTTTATGTCCGCCCCACGCCGCGAATGCGCCTGCCAGCGCGGCCGCGGGATCGCGGGTCGGCGCCCCCTCGGCATCGAACGCCACCCCCGCAGGCAGGTCTTCGCCCATCCGTCCGGCCAGTGTCACTTCCGCATGAATGATGGCCGATGTTCCCGCATCGAAAATCACCGGTTCATCGGCGCTCGGAAAGCCGAAGCAGATCGGATTGGTGCCGAAGCGGCCTTGCGTCGCCCCATGCGGCGCAACCCATGGTGAAGCGTTCGAGGCAATGAAACTGACGAGCCCTCGGGCCGCCGCCATTTCCGCGTAGTACGAGAGCATGCCCGTATACCACGTGTCGCTCGCGCCGACAACCGCAATCCCGCACGCATCCGCCTTCTCGATTGCGATGGAAGTCGCGCGGTGCGCCACGACGTAGCCGATATTGTCGCCGCCATCGAGCCGCGCCGAACCCGGCGTCTCGTGAAGAATCCGAATCGGGCGGCGCCGGTCGCCGGTGCGTTCGATCCGCTCGGCAATGCTGATGGCGCGCGCGAGTCCGCCATAGGAAGCCCCGCGAAGTTCGCAGTCGATGAGATGGCCGACTATCAGTTTCGCGTCCTCGGCATCGTGGCCGAGCGACACCATCAAGCGCGTGATGAGGTCGTGCGCGTCGGCAATCGCGATACGCACTATTTCTTCTTTAGAAGCGCCGGCCAGTTCATTAGCACTGTAATCGGCGATGCGGTAGTTGATGCCCCAACCGGCGAGTCGATCAGGAAACGCTTACCGTCGCCGGTCATATCCCACCCGAAATCGTTCCCGGAACCTGGCGCCTGGAATAAACGCTGCGGGTTGCCTGCCTCAAATGCATTGCCGTTAGCCCGGACATCGACGGCGAACGCACCGTTGCGAGCTCCGTAAATCAATTCCTTGCCGTCCGCCGTCCACTTCGGCGCCGCGCCGCCTTCGCGAGAGATCTGCCATTTGCCGTCGCCCAAGACGGGACCTGACGGGCCGGACGCGATGAACGGCCGAACATAGATTTCGTTGCGCCCCGACTCGTTCGACACATATGCCATCCATCGCATGTCGGGCGAGAGCGCCGGTTCGGCTTCGTTGAATCGGCTTCCAAGCAGCTTCACGGGCTGATGCGGGCCATCGATCTGCAGTGCAAAAACATCCGTGCCGCTCCCTCCGTCACCTGCCGCGTAATAGAGGAGGAGCTTCCCGTCGTGCGACCAACTGGTGGGGGCGTGCTGTGCCGAGGGCTCTTTCAACATTTCTTTTTCATCGCCTGCACCCGACGCTGGTTTCGTATAAATCGTATCGCCCCTGGTGCCGCCCGCGAACGCGACCGTTCTGCCATCGGGTGACCAGACTTCGGAAAACGCACCTCCTGTCTGGAACGTGAACCGCTGACGGACCTGCCTTGCCAGGTCGAGGATCCAAATATCGCCGTCCCCTGTGCCGCTGTTCGTGAGGGCGCGCGCATCATCCGGAGAGAGTCTGATCACCTGATCCGCACTCGGCTGCCCCACGACACTCAGCAGCTTTCCCTGCCGGTCGTACCACGTCGGCTGGAAGGTGGAAGCTTGCGCCCCGGCACGCCAGACTATATTCCCTGTGGGGGAGACCGAGAACACACCGATTGCGCCGGTCAAGGCAATGCGTTCCGCGATGGGGACGGGCTCGCCGGTCAACTGCAGCATACTGGTGTCCAGTGGCTGCGCCATCAGCGTGTCGTCGCGCGTAAAGAAAAGGTATCCGCTGTCGAAAACAGCCGCGACTATCGTCGGCAGAATGCGGTTCTGCGGCTGATCGGCGGGTTTGTCGTCGAGCGAGCCCGCATAGACGCCCGCGACTTCCGATCCTCCCTGCCGGAAATAGATGAAATGCTTGCGATCAGGCAGGAAGTAGGGAATCGCATGGAAAGAGACTCCCTTCGTGTTGACCGTGGTGACGACGGTGGGGACGCCGCCCGCTTCGGGAACCCGCCAGAGGCCGCCCGACGGCCGTTGGCCAAAGAGAATGACGCCGTCGCGATTCCAGGCGCCCGAACCCGGCGTTCCTGTCGTCATCGTCAACAGCGTAAGCACGGGACCACCCGAGATCTCGACTTTTTTCAGTTGATTCCCGACCGTGAACGCGAGGTATCTGCTGTCCGGCGACCAGAAAGGGCTGAGGCCGCCCTCTGTACCCGCTACCGCGCGCCAATCCAAAGAGTCAAAGTCACGAATGCGGAGGCCGGCTCCGTTCGAGGAAGTAGCAACGATCTTCCGGCCGTCAGGCGAAAGCGAAACATACTGGCCGATCTTGAAATCGGTGGGCAGCGGAATCTCGAAACGCGTGATCGGCGCGGGCCGCTCCTCGTGGGGACGGAAAATCCAGGCAATGCGTGCGAGCAGCAGCAGACCCACCACGGCTGCGGCGATTTGCCAGGTCCGCGTTCGCTTCGCGGGAACCACGGCAGGAGGCGCGGC
>DATAZF010000388.1:0-28855 GCA_036272235.1 Bryobacteraceae bacterium
GGTCAGGACAATGAAATATTTCATGGCGCTGCTCCGATTATGAGCCGTTCCGGTCACGTTCAGGTTGCGTCCTGATATTTTCAGGAAGATATTTGGCAGCTGGATCGTCGAGGGCGATCTCGTCGCGGTTTACCATGTCCGTCAATGCCAGCGAGGCGAAGACTTTGGAGACGGATCCAATTTCGAAGATCGTATCTCCATCGACCGTCTGTGGATCGCCCCTGGCGACGTTGCCATAGGCGACGACACGGCGGCCATTCGGTTCGATGATACCCGCGACAATGCCGACCGCCCGCTTCTGTTGATCGACGCGTTTTACGAGGATCTCGCGGATTTCGTCGGTGCCAGGAACCGTAAGTGCTTGAGAGAAATTCGGATTCATAAATTTGAAAATAAACTCCACACTGCCCTGATAAAAGACCAAAGGCCATTTAAGGAAACACACTTCGGCTATGGTGCCGACCTTTGTTTAGAGGGCTGGTCTGGCGAGGACGGGCAGAAAGCAGGCATGCCGAAGCGCACCGATAATCGCGTTCAACTGCTTTGTGGGAAGTTAGCTTCCCGAAATTCGTTAAAGCGTTTACCCACGGCTGCTCAGTGTCCCACCGAAGATGACTTAACGACGTTCTCCGACTCAAGCCGAAATTTCTGCCGGGTTTAACATTCCAGACCTCGTTCCAGGAAGGAACTGGAGTGTCCGAAATTTCGAAGGATTAGCCGTAGTGTGTCAGTCGAAGAAACAGAAAAGAACACGCCGCCCGCACCTGATGTCAGGCGCGACCAGTCTTCGCACTAAAAAATGAGTTTCAACGCAAGCTGAATTTGCCGCGCGGATGTCGTGCCATCCGGCTGCGTGATCGTGTTTAACGACTGTCCGAATGTCCCCGGTGAGGCCAGCGTATCGCTGGCCGTGCCAGGCAGATCGAACTGGATCCGGTTGAAAATATTGTAAATCTCGGCACGAAATTGCGCATTGATGCGCTCCGTTACCCTGGTGTTCTTTATCAAGGTGACGTCGGTATCGTAATACGCCGGGCCGGTAAAGGTGTTTCGCCCGAGGTTGCCGGGCCTTCCGAAAGGCTGCACTGCAAACGCGCTGGCCGGTGGACCCACCTGATTTCTCGGAGCTCCGGCCGGGATCGACGGATCGCCGATCAGGTCGGGGCGGTTGCTGAGACCTGTGTATTCCGAATCTTCCGAACTATAGAGGTCGATCGGATGACCACTCTGAAATGTAGATAACCCGGCCAGTTCCCAGCCGCCCAATATCTGTGCCGCAAGTCCTTTGTTGAAATGCGCGTGTCCGGCTCCCGCCGGCAGCTGGTAAACATAGTTCACCACCAGCCGGTGCCTCAGGTCGTAGTCCGAGCTCCCGCGCTCTTCTTTCAAATTGAAAGAATTCCGGGCGATGTTGCGATTGCCGCCAGGTGCAACCAGGGGGTCAGCCGCATCGTCGATTGCGTGCGACCACGTATACGCCGCCTGAAAGTCGACGCCGCGGCCGAATCTCTTATGGAAAACACTCTGCAGCCCGTTATATGTGCCGTTCCCGATCGATTTCACAACGATCGGTTCTTCGAAAGCAAGATTCCCTGTCACCTGGGGCAAGCCAAGCAGCGGTGCAATCCGCAAAGTTCCTCCGGAGGTTGTTCTCGACAGCGTACCGTTGGCCTGCGCCGCGGCCACCAGCTCGGGCAGAGGTGGATTACCGTCGACCGTCCGGAACAAACGGTGAGTGCCCGAACCGACGTAGTTTACCTCCAGCGACATACCGCTACCCAGGTCGTGCTGAACGCCCACGTTCCAGGATTGCGTGTAAGGTGTCTTGAGATTCGGGTCGAGAATAGTAATTCCCGAAAGCAGAGATCCGTCGGCTACAGACGCCGGCGGAGCCGGTTGTGTGGCAGGCGGGCCAACGGTTCTCAGTGTCTGGACCGGACCGATGCCGTTCGCGAAATCCTCATTCGGGAAATTCTGCACGCCTGCTACAAACGGTGGATCGCCTTTAAGATTTGTAAACAGGTTTCCAAAGACGCGATCGTGGAAGATTCCGTATCCAGCCCGGAAAGAGGTCTTGCCCTGACCGAAGGGATCCCACGCCAGGCCGAACCGGGGTTCTATGTCATACGGGTCGTTCCTGAATACCTGTCGTCCCGTTCCTGGCCCCACTGTCTGAAACGTGATGGGTGGAACTCCCCCAGCCTGCTGATTCAGAAGATTGGACAGGTTTCCGTCCTTCTCAAACGGTACGCCGTTGAACTCATAGCGCAACCCAAGCTGGATCGTAAGATTGCTGCGGAACTTCCACGAATCCTGGATAAAGGCGCCGTACTCGTGCTGAACGAACCTTCGGTAGTCGGTCGCGGTGCGTTGTCCGTTCGAATTAAAGAACTGGTTTTGGGATTGTATACCGGGCACGCCAAGCAGAGCGGCCGCCATCGTCTGCAGCACTTCATCGTCGGCACATGCGCCGGCGCAGTTCACAATCGGGATCCCAAAATTCCCAAAAGCTGTGAAGTCTGTCAGGGGCCTGGCTCCAAAAGCGTCGTATCCGTTATCAAAAACATAACGGAATTCTCCACCCGCCTTGATGGAATGGCGTCCGACAATCCATGTCAGGTTGTCGGCGGTGTGCCATGTCCCGGCCCGCCGAAACTGGCCATTACTATCTCCCAGCGCGGCGCAGGCAAAGTTTCCGATTGTAGAAACACCATTGGACAAATTGAAAGAATAATCCGTCCCGAACCCAAAGGGATCGTGGACGCTGTTCGCGTCGAGCGCGTTGCTTCCATTACACGTGAACAGGTCATCTGTGCGGTTCAAACCGAAATGCAGTTCATTAACCAGGGTCGGGCGAAGCGCTGCAATGAAGGTGAAAGAACCGTTCTGGCTCTGCTGGCCGGTGGCGACGCCGCCGATTCCCGGAATTATTTCATCGAGCGAATTGCCGGTGGTCAGACCGTTATAGATATACCTCGCTGAGACGGTGTACTTGTCGCTGAAGCGGTGGTCCACGCGAAACGTTACATTCGCGCTGTCCAGCGGGGTGCCTGTGGGGAAGAAATAGATGCCCCGGATCGAATCCACCGATGGCCCGTTCGGGCTGGGGTAAGCCGCGAGGATCTTTTGCATAGTCGGATCGAGGCCAAGTCCCAGCGCATTGTTCGGTGAACCCGGGGACGCCAGATTAATCTGCTGGCCGTCGTAGTTGAAGACACCTGTCTTGAACTGGGCCGTGGGTACCACAGCTTGATTGGTCAGCGTAGTGCGAAACCGGTTCCACTCCGTATTAACGAAAAAGAACGTCTTGTCTTTCCGGATCGGGCCACCCAGCGAAGCCCCAAACTGATTTCGGACGAACGGATTCTGCGGATCGGGTGACGGGTTGAAGTAATCTCTTGCAGCCAGAGCATTGACGCGGTTGAACTCATACCCGTCCCCATGAAACGCGTTCGTTCCACTGCGCGTAACCACGTCGATCACGGCGCCGGAATTGCGTCCAAACTCCGGCAGAAAGTTGTTCGTGATCACCCTGAACTCCTGTGTCGAATCAGGATTCAGCGTGCTGATACCGCCAGGTATGCCGGGCACAGCCGCGTCGTTATTGTCCGTGCCGTCTACCAGAAAATTGTTGCTTCGCTCGCGCTGCCCGTTAACCGAGAATCCTCCGAGTGAACTGCTGACCTGTTGCGAACCGGGGGACAAAAGCACCAGCTGATAAGGATTACGCGTGATCAGTGGAAGATCGAGAATTCGCCTGCTGTCGACCACATTGCTGATCTGCGCGTCTTCCAGATTAATTGCAGGTGCGCCGCTCGCGGAAACTTCAACCGATTGGGTAACTGCCCCGATATCCAGACTTCCGTTCAGTGTGAGGTTCGCCGCGACATTCAATTCAACATTACTGAAGTGCAGGGTATTGAACCCGGTTTTTTCAACGCTCACGTCGTATGTACCGGCGGGAAGATTTGGGATCGAATAGGTGCCGCTGTTATCCGTAGTCGCCTTGCGGACGCTGGCCGTCGCTTCGTTTTCCGCTGTTACGGCCGCTGCGGCCACACCGGCACTGCTTGCATCAATAATCGTGCCGGAGATGTTTCCGGTCTGAGCATAAGCACTGCTCGCCGCCAAAAGTGCTGCCACCACGAAGCATGGCTTTCCCATTCGCATTCTGGAATTCATCTCCCGCGGAAATTTAACTGCGACCCTTTTCCAAAATATAGCGGAGAACACCTCAACCGACCTCCCGGAATTGTTTGATTTCCTACACAATCAGGCCCGCCCGGGGCGGAACTTCACACTTGGCCAAAAGGCGCGAGCTTTACCCGCGTTGGGATGCGCTGACGAAGCTGGTGCACGAATATTTTCACCGCCACTGACAATGACGTCTTTACTGCGGTCGACGAACTCAATCGTGCCGTCGGCATGCCAGATCGCAAGATCGCCGGTGCGAAGCCATCGGCCTCGAGCGCTTCCTGGTTTGCGGCAGAGTTGTCGAGATTACGTGGCCAGCGCGGCACCTTCGCATCGAAAGTGCCGGATGAGCGGCGTCAGGATCACCCGCGCCCTGCGCTCAATCGCTCGCAACGCTCGCCAAATTCGGTGTAAGAAAAACGGCGGTCTCCAGGATGACGCCCGCCTTCTCCTCATAGAGGTCGACAGCGCGATGCAGGAACCGGAGAGTGGTGAGGGGACAAACATCATCCCGTTGTCCCGGAATAGAGGATTCAATAATCTACGCGAATTGGATACGCTCGAAAGAGCGATGTTCGAACCTCCCGAGATATCAGGCGTCGACGAGGTGGTTGCCTGGTTCGGACGCTGGCCAACATTTCACGACGCGGAAGTGTTGTCGATCACGTTGGAGAGGCCGGGCCATGCTCGCGTCTCCATCCATGCATTTGAGAAAACGGCCGAGGTGGATGTCAGTGGTCATTACATCCTGGCAAAACATGCCACCGTTACATTTTCCTTTGAGGGTTTTCCACTCGATCAGAGCGGATTGACAAACATTAAAATCGAGGATTTCAATCACCAGAATGTTCTGAGCAGCGCGGCCGTCAACAAGATCGCCGGAGGCTATGAACTGATACTTGACGGTTGTTATGGCGTCACTGGCGTGATCATCGGGGAGTGCATGACAGTCAGCGTACAACCGGGAATTCCATCTCCCTGAACGCAAAGCGCGAGAAGTACGGCCGTGAGGCGATGGCTGTTTCTCGACCAAAACCATGAGTCTGAACGATTCCCGTGTTATACGCCCGCCAGCCGGTTCAATACATAATCCACGATCGTCAACAGGATCGACCCAAGCACGGCGGGCAAACAGCCATTCACCCGAAACCCCGGCACCAGCTCCGAAGCCAGCTTCAACATAAGCCCATTGATCAGGAAATAGACCAGCCCGAGCGACAGAAAAATAAACGGCAGCAGAATGATCTTTACGACCAGCCCGACCGTCGCGCTCACCAGCCCAATCACCAGCGCTGCGATCATGGCGGACCCGAAACTCTCCACCTGAATCCCCGGGAGAATATTCGCAACGACAATTAACGCAACGCCGCTGAGAATCCAATGAATGAGCCAATGTCGCATATGGCTCAGTTCGCCTCGCGCTCGAAAACCGCGAATCGATCTTCCAGATCCGCCTCAAGCCGCGCCTTGTCGTTCTTGTCGAGATATTCGCGACAGATTGACGAACTCCTGCCGGACGCACAGGCCGCGACGCTCGCCCCATATTTCCGGTCCCGCCAAAGGCTCGCGCCAGGAGCGAAAGAGTATTCGAGGCTGTTCCGAACCATCTCTTTAATCTCGGAATACGTCAGGTTGTAAGTTTGGATCGCGCGCTGGAATTCCTCCGTCATCTGCGAACGATTGACGCCTTCATCATCGGTGGAAAGCGCCACGGGCACGCCATACTTCCGATAGATCGGCAACGGATGTTCATCGCCTTTCACCCCCAGAATCCCGTCATTGCTTGTGAGATTGATTTCGACCAGAATGTGGCGATCGCGCATTTCTTTGAGCAACGCCGCGGGATCTTTCTCGTACATCACATCGACGCCGTGGCCGATCCGCTCCGCATGTCCGAGTTCTACGGCTTCGCGAATGTGGAAGCGCAATCCATCGGGTGGCACCAGTCCCGGCGCCAGCTCGCCCGCGTGCAGCGTGACGTGGACATTCGGATAAATTCTCTTCGCGTAATCGACCATCGTCATGTGAAGGTGATAGTCGTGCATAGAGTTGTAGCCGTCCTCAGCCTGCACGAAGTTCACCGCGACGACTCGCGGATCGGCGGCTGCCAGCGCGAATCCGCCGATCACCTGCGCAAAGACCTGTGCCTTCGGGAACTCTCGCAGCACCTGATAAACGTAACGGACCTCCAACCGGCAGGCGGCGGAGTCGGGATGCTGCTGGCACCCGAGCTTCTCCTTCCGAGCCTGCTCCATCTGATCGATGCGCGTGCGCCCGTCCGCAACCACTTTGGCGAGGCCCGCGGCTTCGAGTTTCTTCCGCGTTGCCTCGAAATCGCCCGTGAGGCCGGCAGTGGCCGCGAGCGCCGCACTCGCGCCGCCCGAAATCGCCATCAGTTCGAGATAGGACTCGTTCTGATCGGCTGCCCGCTGCACTACTCCCGCCATGAGCTCTCCGCTCGACACGGCGCCGAACTTGTCAAACGTATCGAAGAAATGGTCGTGGCCGGATTGCCTGCCCGTCACGAAGTTCCGCATCGAGAAGCTGTCGATCAAGGCGTTGCGGAGATTGTTATCGGTTTGAATAGTGGAGGCGGCCGGTTGTGTGGGCGGGCAGGTTGTCGCTTTCAACGGCCGTGACACCAGTGCCAGAGCGACTTTGTCGATACACAAATGTTCCTCGATTGCGGCCGTAAGAAAATCCTCGGCATAGATTGCTCCAGAAAGGTGATTGTGCAGATCTGCGCCTTTGGGCATCTTGTAGAGGAACGCGTAGAGCTCGAGCGGGCTCTTCCGCAGCTCCGCCAGCCGGTGATCCATGCGCGCGGCGGAAGAAGGAGGTGGGGGGCCGTCAGCGGCGAAAGCAGCGGCAGTCAGAAGGGAAAAGGTTACGATCCCACGTCGGAACATTCGTCTATCATCGCAGCTTCAACCGCGGCTGCCCCCGTTCGTGCCGGTTTGCTGGGCAGGATGGCATCCTGGTGCCGATTGGTAATTTGCCAGGTCCTGTGAGCGACAAATGTGGAGGCCGATTGACGATTGGCCGCACGTTGCCAAACCTGCCCTGCATGCGCCACCGAAATCCTCGGAGCTCGCGAGAAGTCTGCGCGTAGTTAATACAACCTGAAGCGTCTAGCAGGTTGCCGCGGCGTGGGAATCGTCCGCATGATACGAGCTGCGCACCAGCGGCCCGGCTTCCACATGCGCAAAGCCCATCTCCGCGCCGGCGCGCCGGTAATCGTCAAACTCCGCCGGCGGGATATAGCGCACGATGGGCAAATGCTTCTGCGAAGGCCGCAGATATTGCCCCAGCGTCAGGATGTCGACGCGATGTGCCTGCAAATCCCGCATCACCTGCAGCACTTCTTCCGGAGTTTCGCCGAGCCCCAGCATCAGTCCGGACTTCACCGGTGTTTCCGGCCGCAGCTCTTTTGCAAACCGCAGCATCTCCAGCGAGCGCTCGTAGCGAGCGCCCAAACGCACCTGGCGATAGAGGCGCGGGACCGTTTCGGTATTATGATTCAGCACGTCCGGCCGCGCATCCATCACAATCTTCATCGCGGCGTGGCTGCCCTGAAAATCGGGCACCAGAACTTCCACCTTACATTGGGGAACGCGCGCGCGAATGGCTTCGATCGTGAGCTGGAACAACTCCGCGCCACCATCCTTGCGATCGTCGCGGTTCACGCTGGTGACGACGGCGTAGCGCAGCCCCATGATGGCGACCGCTTCCGCCACCCGCCTCGGCTCGTCGTAGTCGACCGCGAGAGGTCCGCCTTTCTGCACGGCGCAGAATCCACATCGGCGCGTGCAGACGTTGCCGAGGATCATGAACGTCGCAGTCCGGCGGTTCCAGCATTCGCCCACGTTCGGGCAGGCAGCGCTCTCGCAGACCGTGTGAAGTTTGAGGTCTGTGATGAGATCTTTGAGTTCCCGGTAGTTCTGGCCCACGGGAGCGGGCGCGCGAAGCCATTTGGGCCTCTCGGGCGCCTGCGGGCCGATTGTCAGCAACACCGCTTTCAGTGTACCGTCCCCATCCTGTAAATTAGACTCGGACGGGGTTTCCATGATCAAGGTCATCACCATAGAACGCGAATACGGATGCGGAGCAGCAAACATCTCCGCCCTCATTGCGGAGCGGCTGGGCTGGAAGTTGTGGGATCGCGAAATCACCGCCGAAATCGCCCACCGCCTGAAGTGCAAACAGGAGATGGTGGCCGAACGCGAGGAACGTGTCGACTCGATATTCTACGGCCTGATCAAAGCTTTCATGCGTGGCAGCTTCGAGCCGCGCATCGACACCGCCAACCTGGAAGTGCTCGACGCCGAGCATCTTTCGATTCTGTTTGAAAGAGTAGTGAAGGAAATCGCCGAAGAGGGTAACTGCGTGATTGTCGGGCGTGGCGCGAACTGGTTCCTTCGTGAACGGGATGATGCATTCCATGCCTTTCTTTATGCGCCTTACAGCGAAAAGTTCCGGCGCGTGATCGCTCAAGGGGAGTCGGAGCGCGAGGCGGCGCATTTGCTCGAGACGGTCGATCGCGACCGCGCCGCTTTCATCAAAAAGTATTACGGAAAAGTCTGGCCGGATCGGTCGCTCTACAACCTGATGATGAATACTCAGGCCGGTGATGAAGTTGTGGTCGACTCGGTGCTGGATATCGTTGCCCGTTTGAACAGCCGGTAGACCCTACCCGCGCAGGCGGTTCTCCAAAACCAGCTCTGTTCGAAAATTCTCCCACCGCAGATCGTGCGCTTCCGAACTCGCCAGGGCCGCGGCCGGAATCATCCCGATCAGCTCACTGCCCGCGATCTCCACGCCCTTCGCCTCGCATCGCTCCTTCACCGCATCGAAAACCACGTAAAGCGGCGTCCGTTCGAAATCCACGAGGTTAATCGAAACCTGCACCTCCCCGCGCGATTCGAGCGGCAATCCAATGGACTTCACTGCCGGCAAACCGCCAGAGGACTCGCGTATTTCGCGCGCTATCTGCCGTGCAAATGCGAGGTCCCGAGTACGCAGGTTGATGTTCCAGGCGACGAGGAATTTGCGCGCGCCGACGACGCTTGCGCCCGCCGTTGGATGGCGCCCTGTACCGTAGTCCGGCGCGAGCCCGGCCGGAGCGAGTCTTCGAACGTTCTCCAGACGCCGGCATTCCTCACGCAGCGCGGCCGCTTCATAGAGGTACACCGGAACTCCCAGATCGCCCTGGATCCGCTTGCCCAGCGCTCGCGCCAAAGCGGCGCAGTCTTCCAGAGTGGTGTCGCGGACTGGAACAAGCGGCACAACATCCGCCGCGCCGATCCGCGGATGCACACCAGCGTGTCTGCTCATATCGATCTTCGCGGCCGCCTCGCGCACGGCTTCGAACGCCGCTTCAACGACAGCGCCGGGATCTCCGGCGAATGTCAGAACTGACCGGTTGTGGTCCTGATCTGAAGTGGTGTCGAGCAGGACGACGCCCGGGACCACCGCCACGGCCCGGGCGATGGCAGACACGATTACGGGATCGCGCCCTTCGGAAAAATTGGGGACGCATTCGACGACCGGGCTCAAAGCGCTCAAACTTTCTTACCTCCCGGGCGGCCGGCGCGGCTCTTGATGGCGTGCGGCAGATGCTTCATCAGGGCAGCGCCGATCTTGTATTTCCAACCGGGGATGACGACGATCCTGCGGCGATCGAGCCCGTGCAGAGAGGCTTCGACCACGTCTTCCGCCCTCATCCAGAGAAAGCGCGGAATCAGCTTTGGATCCATGCCTGCGCTCTCGTGGAATTCGGTAACTGTAAAGCCTGGGCACAGCGCCTGTACTCTCACCGGCGATCGGAGAGTTCGCAGTTCCATGTCGAGCCCCTCGGTGAAACTGTTGATCCACGCTTTGGTCGCGCAGTAGCTCACGCTGCCCGGGCTTTGTCCGAAAGCCGCTACGGAAGATACGCTGATCACGCCGCCGCTGCCACGCGGAACCATCATGGCAAGAGCCGCGCGAGTGAGGCGCATCGTCGCCATGACGTGAACTTCATGCATGCGGATCTGCCCCGCGGGATCTGCTTCCCAGAAGCGCCCCCGCGTTCCGAAGCCGGCGTTGTTGATGAGGAGATCGAGCGACGGGTGCTCGCGGATCACAGTTTCGACGGCCGCGATTCCTGCCTCTGTGGAAAGATCGGCGGTGACGATTTCAGTGGCGCCGGGAAGACTGTCCGAAAGCGTTCGCAGCCGGTCTTCACGCCTCGCCACGAGAATGAGATCGTAGCCGCGTGACGCCAGTTTTTTCGCGAAGACTTCGCCGATGCCGCTGGACGCGCCCGTGATAAGCGCGAGGCGCCTGCTCAATGCGCTACTTCCCGAACCACAGGTTTTCCCCAAAGCTCAAAAGCTGCAATGGCGACCCATCCCCCGGGCGGCGTGCCGCTGCCGGGAATTACATCGAAGAATCCAACTTCGGATACCTTGCTGAGGTCGGCTTTCTCCCATGTCCGGCTGATGGTGACGCCTCTTGCGGGATCCAGCTTGAGCCAGCGCAGGTCGGCGAAAGAGACTTCCGAACTCTGCCAGTCAGCCATGGATCCATCGCCCTGGTCGCCGATGAGAAGGGTGCCGTCCATGAGTTTGATCAGCGGCCGCGCGCGGTGGAATCCCGAAACGATCGTGGTCCATTTGATCTTTGCTCTGCCAGTGAGATCGAAGTCGTGGTTTTTGTCGTGCAGAGTGAATCCGCAAGGCCGTTCGCAGAGGCCGTCGAAGAGATGCGGATCCGTTTCCGCCTTGCCGATAGCGACCAGCATGTTCTTGCCGTCGCCGTAGGACTGCACTTCGAGGTCGGGGTTCGTGAAGATTTCCTGCGTCAAAGGATGCCGCGTCGTGTTTTCGAGCGCCATACGAAACAGGAGCGTGGGAGCGGCGGGCGCCTGGGCAGACACCCATCCCGCCGCAGCCGACATCAACAGCGAAATCGAGACAATGCGGGCGATCATGTTCGAACCATTCTCTCAGGATCGGAACTTGCCGATCAGGGCAGCGGCCGATTCATGAATCACAGGCCGGTAACCCGCGCGAATGCATTGAACGGCCGGTTCTGGCGTCAGGACAGCGACACGCCCTACGGGACGAGACCTCTTTTCAACGTAGCCAGCCGGCGACCACCGCAGCAATGCGGCGCCTGAGACCAGCCAGGGTGCGCCGTCGAGTTTGACGAAACAAGCATCGGGCAAATCCTCGAGCGGCCACTCATATGTGACTTTGTTTCCCCGATTGACGCGCGCAGCGTCCAACTTTTTGTCGATCTCATCCGCCCGCAGTGGACCCTCACGGCGCGATTGGTCCCATCGAAGCCATGCCTCACGAAAAGCATTGAAGCGTTCGCGCCGGCATTCGGCGCACGGTCTGTGTCCTGCGGCGAAAGCGACAGCCTCATCAAGGAAGAAGAGTTCGGTATAACGGCCCGGCGACATCACGGTGCGCTTCCGGCCGCGGAATTCCAGCACGCAGGTGATCCAGCGGCGCCCAAGTGCGTAGCGGACAAGTTCCTGCCGCTCGTTGTGGAGCGCTCCGCCGCGATTGCCCATAAACGTGCCCCGCGCAGGTGAGCGAAAGATTCTGCCATGAGGATCGACTCGGTTTTGTAACGGCATCGATCAATTACTTTCCGGCTTTGCCCGCGCTGATGAGATTGGCGAAGATCCGGTAGGCCCCCGGCACACCTGCCGGCAGTTCGCGGAACCAGGAATATGCCGTGAAGATATAAACACCCTTGCCATAACGCGTATAGAGCATTCCGCCCGGCAGTTCCGGATTTCCCTTGTCGTGGGTTTCCAGAGGCGTCTCGTACTTCGAATCCCATTTGTTCGAGAAGTAGAGTCCGCGCTCCTGCACCCAGCCTTCAAAATCGGCGGCGGTGATTTTGTTTGGAACATTGAGCAGCGGCGAATTGGGCAACAGAATCTTCACCGGCGCGGTTTCGTCGGTCACCCGCGCGTCATCCCGTCCGAAAGTAAACGGATAGGGCCCCAGATGATCCAGCGCCTCCGCGACCGACGAACTGATACGGGCGTCCGCGCCGTTGTTGTATTGCACGATCAGCGTGCCGCCGTTCCTCGCGTAATCGAGCAAGCGCTGCTGCGCGGCGCGCAGGTCCGGACGAACCGAGTACGCGCGCACTCCGGTCACGATCGCATCGTAAGCCGCGAGATTGCCCGAGCCGAGATCTTTCTCGTTGAGCAGGTCCACTTCGCACCCCATCTGGCGGAGAGCGTCTGGTACTTTGTCGGAAGATCCCATCACGTAGCCGACGCGGTGCGCGAGCACCTTTAATGCTGCCGCGGAAAGCTTGCCCTCGGCGGGAATCAGCACAGTCTGGGCCGGAATGTGGGAGTAAGGAATCACGTCGACCCCGGTAGCGATCTCGACCGCCGCTGATTTGGCGATCACTTTGAACAGCCCCGTAACAGCCGTGGCCGGGGGAGTCAGGCGGAAGCGAATTTCCTGTGCCAGGCCGGCTTCCTTCAGCGAGAAAGGCGCGGTCGCGGGTGACACCTTCCATCCCGCCGGCGTCTGCAGCCGCACCTCACCCGATTGGTTCGCGGCAAGCGCTCGAATCTGCAAACTCAAGTCGCGCGCCGCGCCCGTGGGAAAGACGAAATTCTGGGCGGGAAGATCGATGGCGAATGGCGGTTCCACAACAACCGGACGAATGTATTCGCCTTTCGACGGATCGGCGGCCCGATAATGCAGCGCCCGCGTCAGCGAGAACGGCGCCGAGTTCAGCGTGAAATCGAATCGCGCCACAACCTCCGGCAGGATATCCGCGCGGCCGATAAGAGTCTGATCCGGGATGTTGTAACTGCCCGCTTCGTGCGGCTCCCTGAGCCAGAATGGTTGCGACCAGGGCTGCTGCGCCGGGATCTGCAGAGGAGTCGTCGTCACGTCGGGCTTGTTGTACTCGAGACTCTTGTTCCTGACCTGCGCGTCGGCGTCGCCCCATCCGCTTAAGTGGACTCCCGCGAGAACGATCGGCAGCGGCGACCGGTTGAGCGCGGTCAGCGAAACCTTTGCGGAGGCGCCAGGGACATAATCCGGCGCATCGGCCTGCGCTTCAACATGTAGTCCCGCGCAGAGAGCGATGGCCTCGTCGATTTCCTGCAGTTTCCAGCTGGCCCAAACCTGTCCGGCGCGGGCCAGCACCGCGATGGCAGGGCGAGTTTCGAGAAGGGCGGCGACAGTCTTTTCGGGGTGCAGATCGTCGAATTCACGCTGCGCTTTGGCCAGCAGTTCGCCTGTTCTTCCCGCGCCGGGGACGCGCGTCCAGGACGTATCGATTCCGTCGAATACAGCTTTGCGCGGCTGTTCGCCCGCCACGAACGAAAGAAGATTTTCGGCGGAGCCATACGCGATGGGAGCGCCCTGGCCCTGGCTGCGGTGTTCGCTGCGGCTGATGACGGAAATCTCCCGGTAAGAGCGCCCGATCACCGGGTCGAAGTCGCCCGTTTCGACGGTGATGACGGGCTGATTGGGGAAGGGATCAGGTCCGCGTCCCGGCCCGCGACCGGCTCCGGCAGCGGGATTAGAACCCGCGCCGCGCCCGTCGCCTCGTCCCTCACCGCGCCCGCCACCTCGACCAACCGGCGCATTCAGCGGCGCGAACCGAGTTCGCAGCAAACGCCGCGCATGCCAGGGTTGGACCCATTTCAACTGTTCGGGGAAACGGCTGGGATTGCCGGCGGCCTCGTACGCTTCTTTTCCAAGGATGGCGGACGCCTGATGATGTCCATGGCCATCGCTCGGCGTGCCGCTGAACGAAAGGATGATGACGTCCGGCTGCTGCTGGCGGATCACCCACACGATATCGGCAAGCGTGCGGTCGTGTCCCCAGTCCGACATGGTCTCCTCGACCGAAGTGGTGAATCCGAAATCGATCGCGCGCGTAAAATATTGAGACCCACCGTCGTCCCGCCGGGCCGCGAGAAGCTCCTGTGTGCGCACCACACCGAGCAGAGCGCCCTGTTCCTGCCCCAGCAGGTTTTGACCGCCCTCGCCGCGCGTGCACGCAAGATAGCCGGTACGCATCTTCAGTCCGCGGGATAACCAGGTCAGCACGGCGTTGTTTTCGTCGTCGGGATGCGCGCCGATCATCAGAACGCTGCCCAGCACGTTCAGTTTCGCGAGCGCATACCGGATCGAAGGCGTTCCCTGCAGGAACTCTTCCTCCGCCCGCAAAGGCAGCACAAAGGACGCGCAAAGCAGGAGTGCGATAACCGCGGCGTGACTCGCTTTCCGCCGGCTTGACGCCTGGCGCAAACCACACAGGCTTTTGGGCATTCTGTCCATGTTATTACGATGCCAATTGGCCGGCTTCGGGTGCACCGTTTTCCCGCATACGACAACCCTGCGAATAAGATAGCTATGGCTTATGCGCCGTGGGACGATGCGGGAGCGAATGAAGCGATGGACCGCGAAATGGTTCAAACGCCATCCCCGCGCCGTGCCGCTGCCGCCACCCGCACCGCGGATCGGCCTGGCGCTGGGCGGAGGCTTTGCGCGCGGCATCGCTCATGTCGGCATTCTGCGCGTGCTCGAGCGCGAGAAAATTCCGCTGCATTGCATCACCGGCGTGAGCGCGGGAGCCATTGTCGCGGCGGCTTATGCCAGTGGGGCTACGACCGACGAGATTGCCGCTGTCGGCTCTGCGATGCGCTTTGGCGATGTGGCCCGGTGGAGTATCTCGCGCCTCGGCTTCGCGGGAAGCGAGCGAATGATTGCGTTCCTGCGCAGGCTCCTGAAGCGGCTGCGGTTCGAAGAGATGCTCATTCCGCTCGGTGTCCTGGCCACCGACCTGCGCAGCGGGAAACCCGTTTCCTTCCGCGATAAGGGCGAGGTCACTCCCGCCATCCGCGCTTCCTGTTCGTATCCCGGTCTTTACCGGCCTTTTGAAATTGACGGACGCACGTATGTCGATGGCGCCATCACGATTGAAGTACCGTCGGATCTCGCCCGCCAGATGGGAGCGACGCACGTGATTGCGGCATGCATTCCCAATCAGGATGAAACCTTCGAGCCGCAGAACATGCTCCAGGTGGTGAGCCGCTGCTTCCAGATCATGATGTCGACGAATGAAGATGGCTGGCGCGGACTGTCCGACGTGGTTGTGGTTCCGGATGTCGCGGCAATTCCCTGGGATGGATTCGAGAATGCGATGAACATGATCGAGGCGGGCGAGCGTGCCGCGGAGCGGGCGCTCCCGGCGATTCGCGAATGGCTCGGAAATGGAAAAGCAGAGGTTGCGAAGGTTCCCCGCTCCGCCTGAGTTTGCGGGCGGTGACGGCAAAGAACCGGGTTCAGGACGTTAGCGCGGCAGGTACGCTTTGACCGCCGGGTAAAACGCCTTCACAAAATCGACCCCGATCTTTTCGGCCTGCTCGGTCTGCCCCGGCGCGATCGGGACCACCACCCTCACAAGCGAAGTGTCGCTCCGGTGATTTCGGATCGAATCGGAGACGAGATAGAATTTCGCTGCGAATTCATCGGCGATGACACGTCCCTGGGACTGATACCAGTAGAGGACTACGCTCTGCGCTTCGCCTTTCGAAACGACGTATTGATTGATATTGATCGGCGATTCGCCCGGAATAGGCACGTCAATGCGTCCGGTTTCAGAGGGCTGCCAACCGGAGCCGGGCAGACAATTCTTCGGGGAGTGGGGCGATTGGCCTTGTCTTTGAGTCTTGAAGAATGCGATAAAAAGGCTCGCCGCGGCGCCTCCCGGACGGGCATACGTGCGGGTCAGCGTATCGTCGGCCTTGAGAACGTCCAGCTCTTCCTTTTCTATCACGCCTTCCTGTAGCAAGTGCCACGGGCCTACACTGGCAGGAAAAGCAGCCAGTGGCGCCGCGAGAGGAACCGATTCCCCATGCGAGGCCGAGTAAAACAGGACTGCCTGAACAACCACGACGAGGGTAAGACCGTAAAGAAATTTGCTTTGCAGGAGCGATTTCATGCGTGTTTCCGGTTAATCAGATTGGTGGCGCCAATGATCGCCTGATGGAATACGCCGAGCAGGGCCATCCCGATCATGAAGATCACCCAACCCTGCGCCTCGTGAAACCATCCTTCAGCCAGTTCGGGTTTGAATTGAGAAATCACGCCGGTGAAAGCCACCCGGCCGGCGTTCGCCGCGATTGCAATGGGAATCGTGAAAAAAAATAATACTACTCGCACCCAGCTTCGCTTTTCGAAGAAATATCCCCAGGTCAGCGATACGAATGTCAGGGTCAGAAGGGAGCGAATGCCGCTGCACGCCTCAACGACATTCAGTGTCTGCTGCGGAAGGATAAGCACGTTACCTTCGCGGATGACCGGAATCTGCAGCAAGTCGATTGTGGACTCCGCCGCCTGGCTGGCAATCAACTGTAAGCGGAATGTGAGTTGGTTGTAGATCACCGCTGGGATCGGAACCATGAAAAACAGCAGGAACAGCGGGAAGCCGAAAACTTTCAGATACTCTGTACCGCCAAGCAGGAGCACGGCGCCGATGATCGATATTACGAAAGATGTGCGCGCTAGAAAAAGCTCAGCCCCGAGCGTCGCGATATACAGCTGAAACCCCGCCCAGACCATAATGGCCAGCCCCCACCAGTTCGGTTTCGGCAGTTTGCCGGCAATCTGATCGCGTTTCTGCCAGGCAATATAACCGGCGATGAGCGGTACAAAGAAGCCGTGGCCCATGTCGGCATCGTTGTTCCACTGGCGAGCGAGTGCCGCGAGAACAGGCGCGTAACAGATCCCAAGGAGTATGGAAACCCAGGCAATGGTGGGCCAGGAAAACGGCCCGGCTTTTTGCGTGGCTGTTTGACCCCCGGTAAGTGTCGGGGTCATAAGCGATAAGCCATCCGTATTATTATCCACCATCGTGGGGCAATTACGAAAAATGCCATTCCGGTCCGGTATAGTACCCAGGTAAGCTCGCCAAAGCTCAGAAATAGCCGATCGGCCACATTAACGTGCCACGCCTCGCGGCAGTTTTACGAAACCATCGCTGACGACCGTGATCCAAACTTGTAGAGGATGCCCTGTGTGATCTCGGGCAGGGGAAACTGCCTGCCGGGGCGACACCTCTTTCGGAAAGGAATCAACTATGAACATCGCTCCGCGCGATATTGTCATTGTTGGGGCAGGTCCGACCGGTCTGGCTCTTGCTGCGGAATTACATCGGTTCGGAGTTCCCGCACTTGTCCTCGACATGCAGGCAGCGGGAGAAAACACCTCTCGCGCCTGCGTAGTCCATGCACGCACTCTGGAAGTTCTGGAGCCCGGCGGCGCCACAGCGGAACTGCTCGCCCAGGGTCTCATCGTCCCGATCTTCCGCATCAGGGACAGGAGCAAAGTTCTCGCGACCGTCACCTTCAAGGACTTGAAAACCGATTATCCCTTCACCCTGATGTGCCCGCAGAGTCAGGTTGAAGCGATCCTCCTGAGCCGCCTCGAGGCGCTGGGAGGTTCTGTAGAGCGCCAGTGCAAGGTAATCGGCATTCATCCCGGCAAAGCCGGCATCACCTTACACGCAATACACGGGAGCGATGAACAGACCATCCAGGCGAAGTGGGTAATCGGCTGCGACGGCGCCCATAGTTTCGTGCGTGAACAGGCGGCGATTCCATTTGAAGGCGGCGCCTACGACGAGAGCTTCATCCTCGCCGATGTCGAGATGGAATGGCCGCTCGATCAGAAAGAGGTAACGCTTTTTTACTCGGAACAGGGCCTCGTCGTCGTTGCACCGTTACCGGGCAACCATTTTCGTATTGTCGCGACCGTGCATCAGGCTTCCTCGGAACCCAGCCAGGCCGATTTCGAATCGATTCTCGCCGAACGCGGACCCCAAAACGCCGCAATATCGATTCGGCGCATGGTCTGGTCGTCGCGCTTTCACATCCAGCATCGTGTGGCCAGGACGTTGCGCCAGGGTCATATCGTTCTGGCGGGCGACGCCGCTCACGTGCATAGTCCGGCAGGCGGGCAGGGGATGAATACCGGAATTCAGGACGCTGTCTCGCTCGGCAATGCGCTGCACCATGCCATCAGTGCGGGCGATGATACGGTTCTGGACCAATGGGAGACGGAGCGCCTCAAAATTGCTCACTCCGTAGTGGACCTGACGGACCGCCTGACGCGTCTCGCAACCCTTTCGTCGCCAGTCCTGAAGTTCGTGCGCAACATCGCCGTGGAGTTGCTCGGGAGCCTCCCGTTCGCGCAACACGCGATGGCCGAGACACTCGCGGAACTCAGCCACCGTTAGCAGGTGCTGAAAAGCCTGGCAGGCTGAATGCCCGACTCCGCTTGGCCGGCTGTAATCCGGGAGTCCACTACACTGGTACAGTGAAGCCCTTCGCGTTGTTCGCGGCTTTGTGCGTAATCTCGTTCCCCGCTGCATCCTCCGCGATCGCGGCTCTCTCGATCCTGCCTTTGAAAGATGTCCGCGCGGGCATGCACGGCACCGGCAAGACGGTTTTCAGTGGCGATAAGATCGAGGATTTCGATGTCGAGATCCTCGGCGTGCTGGAAAATACCGGGCCGAAGCAGTCGCTGATACTGGGACGGCTCTCCGGCGGACCTCTGGAGCATACCGGCGTCATGCAGGGCATGAGCGGCAGCCCGGTCTACATCGGCGGCAAGCTCATTGGGGCTGTAGCCATGGCGTTTCCCTATGCCAAGGATCCGATCGCCGGCATTCGCCCGATCGAAGAAATGCTCACGGTAGACTCCGTGCCGCCGCAGAGATCCGCCATCGCCCAACAAAAAAGAGGACAAAAGCGTTCGAGTCTGGCCGCGAATGGCGACGTTGCTTCGTTGCTTCCGGCGGCGGAACCCCTGGGTGTCGGCGACACCCATATGACCGAAGTCGCCACCCCGTTTTCCCTGAGTGGATTCACTTCCGCCGCCGTCGAGCAGTTCGCGCCTCAGATGCGTAAACTCGGCCTCGAGCCGCGGCAGGGCATCTCCACCGGCGGCGCGCCTGAAGACCGCATGGGTGATCCTGCCAAACTGCAGCCGGGCTCGATGATCAGCGTGGAATTGATGACAGGCGACATGAGCGTTGGCGCGGATGGCACCGTCACTGCCATCGACGGGAACAAAATTTATGCCTTCGGCCACCGATTCCTCGCGGTAGGTCCGACCGACTTGCCGTTCACCCGCTCCGAAGTGATGGCTCTGCTGGCGAACGTCAACACGTCGTTCAAGATTTCATCCGGGCGCGAATTGATGGGTGTGATCTCGCAGGACCGCGACACGGCAATTGAGGGATCGCTCGGAAAGCGTGCGGCCGTCGTGCCGCTCGATATCTCGGTCACCCAGGACACGAAGCGTGTCGAGAACTATCACATGAAAATGGTGAACGACCGCTTCCTGTCGCCGTTCCTTCTCCAGATGGCTCTGTTTTCGGCGATTGACGCCACGGAGCGCGCTTCGGGCGTCTCGAGTATCGCGGTGCATGGCGCGATCGAATTCGAAAATCGCAAGGACCCCGTCCGGCTGCAGAATATCTATGCGGGCGACGGCGGTTCCGCAATGCAGGCCGCAGCTTCCACCGCGGTTCCGCTTGCTTACTTAATGCAGGCCGGGTTTGACGAGCTGAAAATCAAACGCGTGTCGGTGCAGCTCGAGTCGTTTGACGTCAAGAAGCAACTGAATATCGGGCAGGTCTACCTTTCCCACAAGGAAGCAAAGGCCGGCGACACGATCGAGCTGATGACGCAGCTAGAAGGAGAAAACGGCGTTGAGCTGACGCGCTCGTTGAAGTACACCATTCCGCCGGGCACCGCTCCCGGAACGCTCTACTTCACTGTTGCCGACGGAACGCAGACGAGCCTTGCGGAGCTGAAGCAGATCATCGCGGAAACCCCGCATTCGCCTGAGCAGTCGATATCTACGGTGAATCGCTTGCGGTCGAGCGACAAGGCGTATGTGCGGGTGTGGCGTCCGGAACCCGCGTATGAAGTGGCCGGGGAAGAATTACCCGATCCACCTCCCTCCCTCGCGCTCATCCTTGGCAGCACGCAGAATCTGTCGCAGGATCGCAACTCGAAAATTACCGAGCTCCGGATCGATGCCGGCCAGGTGATGGTGACCGGTTCGAAAACCGTGAAGGTCGAGGTCAAGGAGTGAATCCGATCCCCTGTGCAGGGCAGGATGGCATCCTGCGCGGGATTGGCAATCCGGCTGTAAGGTCGAAGCGCAACAGTGCACTATCGGCGAGATTATCCCTCTGCCTCCTGTCCCTCGCCTTCGCCCTGACCTGTGCCGCCTCGACCTCCGCCGTCTGGGAAATGACAAGCTTCTCCGATTTCGTCAAAGGAAAGTTCGACGGCGTCTCGCTCGGCCGCGACGGCCGCCTTTCCCTGGCTCCGAAACTGGATGCGCTCTTCACTTCGGAACAACCCGTGATCTGGAGCGTCGCCGCCTCGCCCGATGGCGCCCTCTATGCCGCAACCGGCCACCACGGCCGCGTCTTCCGCATCGAGCCCAATGGAACCGCGAAACAACTTTGGGCATCCGACAAACCCGAAATATTTGCGTTGGCAGTCGACAGCGCTGGCGTCGTTTACGCCGCGAGCTCGCCCGACGGAAAAATTTACCGCATCGAAAACGGTAAAGCGACCGAGTACTTCGATCCGAAGACAAAATACATCTGGTCCCTCGCGCTGGCGCCCGATGGAACGCTCTATGCGGGGACCGGAGACAGCGGCCGCGTCTTCCGCATCACCGGGCCTGGTAAAGGCGAGCCGTATTACGACACAGGACAGGGAAACGTAACCGGCCTCATGATCGACCCGCAGGGCCGCCTGCTTGCCGGGACCGAACCGAATGGCATTCTGTTCCGTATCACCGCCAAAGACAAGGCCTTCGCCCTGTACGATTCGAATCTGCCGGAAATCCGCGCAGTCGCCCCGAACGCGGATGGTAGTGTGTATGCCGTCGCGCTGGGCGGATCGCTGGCGAAGAAGGTCCAGGCGACACAGACCAATTCAACCGCTCAGCCGGATGGTACTCCCACCGTCACCACGAGCATCACCGTGACCGCCGACGCGGGCGGCGAGATCAAGCCCAATCCGCCGACTCCGGCGAAGCCGCAGGAAACCGCGCCCGCACCGGCAGTCTCAACAGCAGCCACAACGGCCGTGACCACGGACACGACGCCAGGCGAAAAGAGCGCGATTTACAAGATCAACGCCGACAATACGGTCGACACGCTCTGGAGCTCGAAAGAAGAGAACGTTTATGACATTCTCACCGGGACCGATGGCCAGCTCTATTTCGGGACCGACGCCAATGGAAGAATCTACCGTCTGACCCCGGACCATAAGCTCACCCTCGTCGCGCAGACGAACGAAGCCGAAGCTACCCGCCTCCTGCAGTGGAGAGGGGCTCTCGTGGCAGCGACCGGCAACATGGGGAAGATCTACCGGCTGGGCGCATCGGGCACCCGTGGCACGTACCAGTCACCGATCTTCGATGCGGGCGGCGTCGCGCAATGGGGCAAGATCCGGTGGCAGGGCGAAAAAGGCGCTGGCACGATCGCGCTGCGAACCCGCGCGGGTAACAGCCTCCGCCCGGATGCTACCTGGAGCGACTGGTCGGCCCCGGTGACCGAAGGATCGGGCGCGCAGGTCACCAGCCCGAATGCACGGTATTTGCAATACGAAGCAACGCTGTCCGGTACCGGCGTGACGCTCGAGAATGTGACCGCCGCTTATTTGCCGCAGAACAATCCGCCGATTGTCCGCTCGTTGACGGTGTTGACGACCTCGACGCCAACTGCTTCCTCGGCGAAAACGACTTCCACGGCCAGCAGCGCGACCACGCCTTACAGTGTCACCGTGACAGACACCGGCGACTCCGCGCCAACCAGCTCAACCGGAACTCCGACCCAGACGCTCTCTCGCGCCGCGCAGCAGCAGATGATGATCTCGTGGCAGGCCGACGATCCCGACGGCGACAAGCTGGTATACGAAGTGGATTTCCGCGGCGAGGGTGAGAGCCAGTGGATCCCTCTCAGGAAGGACCTTCACGAAAACACGTGGACGATCGACGGCGACGCGCTGGCCGATGGACGCTACCTCTTCCGAGTGAGCGCCTCCGACCGCGAAGCGAACGCGCCAGCGGCGGCGAAAGAATCCGATCTGGTGAGTTCGCCCGTGCTCATCGACAATACGCCCCCTGCCGTGCATGTTCAGCCGGCGCGTAGGACAGGCGCGACGGTTGACGTTAATTTTGATGCGCAGGATACCGCGTCGGCACTGCGGCGTGCCGAATATTCTCTTGACGCCGGACCGTGGACACCAGTCGCGCCCGCGGATGGCATTCTCGATTCGCAGTCGGAGACATTCCGGCTCCACATCGATGCCATTCCGGCCGGCCCGCATGTGCTGGTAATTCGTGTAGCCGACAGCGGAGGCAACACCGGCCTCGCAAAGCTGCTCCTCCGCTAGTGTGGTGTATGCAGGGCAGGATGCTTATCCTGGTGCCGGGGGGCGCCAGCCGATGTTTCTGTTATCGCCCACGAATGAAAACGAAAACCCTCGACCGCGCCATCTCCAAAGCCGGACTTGGCTCGCGCACCCAGGCTCGCAGCTGGATCCACGCCGGCCGCGTGCGCGTCAACGGCGCGGTCATCGAAAATCCAGACCACTGGATCGACTTCGACCGTGACCGCATCCTCTTCGACGACAAGCCCCTCACATCCAGAGAGCCCCTGCACATCCTTCTCTACAAGCCCACTGGATACATCACCACGTTCAAAGACCCGGAAGGGCGCCCAACCGTTTACGACCTGATCTCCGACGTGGATTCATTCGTCTCTCCGGCGGGCCGCCTCGATCTCGATACCAGCGGTCTCCTGATCCTGACCAACGACACGCAGTTCGCCGAGCGGCTCACCAACCCCGACCGCAAAATTCCGAAGACGTACCTCGTCAAGTGCGCAGGCCTTGTCACGGATGAAGCCCTGGATCAACTCCGGAACGGCGTCGAGCTCAGCGACGGGCCCACGCGTCCAGCCGAAGTGAAGAGAGTCCGCGACTCCGGCAAGTACTCGCATATCGAAATTTGCATCAGCGAAGGGCGCAACCGTCAGGTCCGGCGGATGGTGGAAGCCATCGGCAGCAAAGTCCTGAAACTGGTGCGTATCGCGATCGGGCCGATTCAGATCGGGGACATGAAAATCGGTACCTGGCGGCCTCTTGCGGTGAGAGAGGTCGAAGCCCTCACCGGGTCTCCCACTCGGAGTGGAACTTCTCGTCGAGCACGAGGTCCCCGGCCCCGGCGAAAATGAACACTCCCGCCTGGGCGGGACGCCGTTCCTGCGGAACCACATTGCGGCGCGCGCGATAACCGTCGTCGAGCGGCCTGAGATCGAGCGCTTCTTCGCCTCCATTGTGCTCGATACTGTCGAACCGTATCGTGACGGTCCAGCGCGGAAACGGAACCAGGCGTTGCTCGATTCGCAGAACGCGCCCATGCACGAGGTCGTTTGCGCGCGCCACGTCTTTGACGTTGCGAAGGATGACTCCGGTCACCGGATCGCCCGCTGCGGCCGTTTGCGAATGGATCGGCGACTTCAGCCCGATTTGCAGCCGAAGCCCGGCCCGCAGTTTCCCGGGCGCGGCGGTTTTCCGGCCTGGCGGCTTCGCACCCGGAGTGGTGCCATCGCCTCCCGGCGTGTCGTCCCCAAACGAAATCTTCGACTCCCCGACGTATTCGCGGCAATCGGAATAACTGGTCTCGTTCCGCGCTTCCTGTCCGCCATTGAAGAGGACCGTCATCTTCGCAGCCTCCGGTAGCAGGAAATCACCGTCGCCGATCTTCACGTGGTGATAGTCCATCACATCTTCGACGCGGCACATGTCCTCGTCATCGGGAAAACGGTCGGCTTCGACAGTCAGCCGTCTCAGCTCCGCTCTTGCCTCATCGACAAGAAATGAGCCGTGATAGCCAATAGTCTTTTCGGCGCCCGTGCCATGGTCACGGTACACGTATCGGCTCCGCTCAAGCGGCACGGTGAATGCGAACAGCGCCGAAAGGTCGGTTGGTGATTTGATCTCGCTGAGAAACGAGATCCGAGTCCCGGCCATTCCAAAGACGCTGGCGAGAAACGAAGCGAAGTCCCCGCTTCCCGACGAGCCCGACGAAATGAGATCCTCTATATCCGTTGTTTCGAACTGGCGCGCGCCCGCCCACGCGAAAGTCTCTTTTCCATTCAGGACCGCGACATCGAGACGAAGCCGGTCGCGCCAGAGAAGAATGCCGGGCGAAAGGGCCTGCCGATGCGCCTCGATCAGCGATGCGCAATCGGCCGCTTTCACGCCCAATGGCGGGCGGTACTGGTGACGCTCGATTGTTTCCACGCACGTGTAACGCGGCACACGGCTCGTGTTGTCAAGAACCTTGCCGCGGACTTCGTCAAACAACTGCTGAACTTTCGGGGCCGCCCCGAAAGTCACTGCCGAACTCACGAGCAACAGAGCGGCTGATCTCCGCAGCATGGCGATCAGCGAGTCTCCCACTCGGTATGGAACTTCTGGTCGAGAATGAAATTGCCATGCTCACCGAAAATGAAGAGACCGGAACCGGCCGGCTTCTCCACCGGGTCCCGCAAGTTCGGCGCACGCAGGCGCTGGCCGGAGCGGTCGCCGTCGTCGAGAGGTTTGAGCGACAACGGTTGCTCCACGCCACCCCGGTCCATGGAATCGAATCGGATCGCGATCAGCCAGCGCGGTGTCGGTGTCGAATACTGCTGCAGCCGCAGGATGCGGCCGTGCACTCGATCGTTGGTGCGCGCCAGCATGCCCAGCTTTTTATCGGCGACATCGCGAAGTAAAACGCCTTCTACTGCGTCGCCGGCGGCTGCGATCTCCGTGTTGATGGGAGTCGTGAGGCCGATCGACAAACGGGTCTTCGACCGCAGCGGCTGTAGCGGGGATTTTGCAGCAGCATTGCCTGTGACCGCATCCACGTCGTCGAAACGAATGGTGGATTCGCCGACATACTCCCGGCAATCCGTATACCGCGTTTCGTTCACGGCTTCCGAGCCGTTGCGGTAAAGCGCGTCCATAGTCGAAACCTCCGGCAGAAGAAAATCGCTCTTGCCGATTTTCACGCGGCTGTAGTCCATGGTGTGCTGCACATGGCAAACCTCGTCGCTCGCGGAAAACTCGTCTGTCTCGACAACAAGCTGCTGAAGATCGCCGTCGGCTGGATCGACGGAAAAGGTTCCGCGATACCCCAGGATCCTGCCCTTGTCTTTCGGATTCGTGTTAACCCTGTAGCCGCTCCGCGAAACAGGCACCACGTAGTCGAACAAAGCCTGACTGTTCCGGCGGCCCACGTATTGGATTTCCTCCGGCGCGCTCCCGAAGACGCTCGAAAGAAAACCGCCGAACTCCCCGCTGCCGGAAGCGCCGCCGCCGGCCAGATCGCCGACGTCGCGCGTCTCAAATTTCCCAGCGCCGGCCCAGGAAAATATCTCGCTCTGATCGATCACAGCCACGTCGAGCCGAAGACGGTCATGGAACATCGCGACGCCGCGGGCCGCTGTAAGTTTACGCATCGCGATCAGCGACTGGCAGCTCGGCGCGCTGCCGCGCGGGGCATCGTATTGCGCGCGCGATACGGTTTCGACGCAGGTGTAACGGGGCATACGCCGCGCGTTGTCGAGCACCTTCTCGCGCGTTTGCTGGAAGAGCTCTTCAACGACGGGATCTGCGGTGCTGGCTGCGGTAGCAGCTGCCAGCAGCAATGCGCAGCTCCGGAACGCGACACTCATTGCAGATATTCTATTGTGGGGCAGGTTGACAACCTAATGCCACATAGTTTTCAGGCAGCAGCACCAGGATCTCGCTTCGGGTTAGGGAAAGTACCTCCGCGTTTCCAGACCTGTCGGGGATAAGAGGGTCGTTTTCGTTTGCGTCGTGGCAGCCTGGCTTGCTGGACATACTGCATCATTTGATCGAAGATTCGGCTGGCGGCTTTCCGGTTGGGGGCTGCGGCCAGCAGTGGCGTGAACGTTTCGACGATCCGGCGGACCTTGGTAAAGCTATAGCCGCGCGGAGGAATGCCTGATTGCCCGGCGGCATGAGCGATCAGGCCTCTCACCAGATTGTAGGCGGCGATTGCCATGTCGATTTCCCTGGCCACCATATCCGGAGTCGTGCAGGTGAGTTGGTCCAGACAGAGCGTGGTTTTCAGTGTGCGCAGATCGGTTTCAATCGCCCAGCGTTGTCCGTAGAGTCCGAAGACTTCCTGCTGATCGGATGGCAAGGTCGTAAACAGCGCGAGTAAAAAAGCATTGCCGCCATTGTCCGGCTTCACTTCGCGCACCATCAACCGCCCTTTGACACAGGCATCCGCCGGCAGGCCGGGATGCGAGCGCCGATCATCACGACTCGGACGCCATGCCAGTTCGCGGTCGATGCCATCCCGAAGATTTCCTCCTGCCAGTCGGCGCGCTCTGGCCTCGGTTAACCGCAGTAGTACCGGATGCAGGCGCTGCGCCGCAACCCAGGCGACAGAGAATACGCCAAAGTTGGCGTCGCCTATCACGGTGGATCCATCCGGCAGGCGGTCGATTGCCTCTTCCAGAAGCCCTTGTTCGCTGACCGCCTGCTGGCCGTGCATCGGCCCCCAGATCGGCCGCATCGCCAGTCCCGTATGCACATCGTGGGCGACCAGCACACGGAGCAGCGGCCAGTGATTTTCACCATGCAGGTTTGAGCCTGGAGGATAGAGATCACACAGTGCCGGCGTGTGCGGCAGGCGCATCGAGGAACCGTCCAGCAGGAAAGCGCGGGATGTTTTGCCTGATGCACTTTGATCCACTCGTGCCATCAGTTCGGTAAACATTCGATCGCAGCTCTTTTCCACGACAGCAGGCGGAAGCGACTGCCGCGCCTGATTATAGGCTCCGGTATAGCTGGAGGGCGAGATACCATTCTCTCGCCACTGCCGCAGACGTTTACAGGGGTGAGGCCAGAACTCGGACGGTAAACCGCGCAGTAATTCCAGAACTGCCGTTTCCAGCGATGATCCGCCATGCAGCCGCTGCAAAACCATCAGCCACATGACCACCAAAGGCGAGTAAAGACAGTTATTGCGCTTTACACCTGCGTCCTTCCGGCATTGGTCAAGGAACCTGGCCGGCAGCAGTTGCTGGAAAAGCGAAGTGAGGCTCGGGAGATGGTTTTCAGAGAGAGGAGGGAGAGAGAGCGTTCGTCATAGGTGACAAACCCAGGTTAACTTTCCTGACTCAAAATAACAAGAGCTTTGCCAAATGTTTTTCGGCCTCTCTTCAAAAACTATGTGGCATTAGGTTGCCATCCTGCCCCACAGGTCAGGCGCGCAACGCCTGGTCGAGATCCGAAATAATATCACCCACGTCTTCGATCCCGACCGACAGGCGCAGCAGGTTATCGTGTATTCCCAAACGCGCGCGGTGCTTCGGCGAAAGCTCCCGATGCGACGCCATCACCGGATAGAGAACGGTCGTCTGCACATCGCCCAGCGATGTGGCCGGAATCACGAGCCGGAACGCATTCATCAAACGGACGATCTTGTCCCGGTCCGCGTTTTTCACTTCCAGACTTACCATCGCTCCATAAAGACCGTGCGCGAAAAAACGCTTGACGATCGCCGCATCGGGGTGACCGGGATCGCCTGGAAAATGCACACGCGCGATCGAAGGATGCGCGGCAAGCCAGCTCGCGATCCGGCAGGCGTTGGCGCACTGCCGTTCCATCCGCAGCGGAAACGTCTTGATTCCACGCATCGAGAGATACGCCTCGAAAGGACCAAGTAACGGGCCGAGCGACCGCGAGAGCGACCGGACGGTCTCGAGATTCTCCGCGGCTGTGACCACAACCCCGCCGAGGACATCGCCGTGCCCCGACAAATATTTCGTCAGGCTGTGCACGACATACGCCGCGCCCAGCTCCAGCGGACGAACAATCATGGGCGTTGCGAACGTGCTGTCGACGACGAGCTGCGCATCCGCCTCGCGCGCCATTGCGGCAATGCGATCGAGCGGCGCCACTCGCAACAGCGGATTCGAAATCGTTTCCATCAACAGCACGCCCGGCCGGTGCTCCGCAATGGCGGCGGCGAGCGCCGGCTCGTCATTGAAATCGACGAAGTGCGTCTCGACGCCGGAGGGCTCGAGTACCTTCATCAGCATGTTGATGGTCGCGCCGTAGAGCGCGCTGGCTGCAAGAATCACGCGCCTTCGATCGAGCAGGGCCGCCGTGATTGCGAGATTGAGCGCCGCCATTCCCGAGCCGCAGGTAAAGGCGCAATCTCCGCCTTCGAGCGAGGCTACGAGTTCTTCGAGCCCCTCATTGGTCGGGTTGCCATGGCGGGAATAGTTCGGGCCCGCAAGTTCCCCTGCGAAAACCCGGTCTAAATCCTCTGCGTCGTTATAAAAATAACTGACTGCGGTGTGGATGGGTGTGGTCACCGGAATCCACGACCCGGCTTTCTTGCGATCCCCCGCATGTACCGCGCGGGTATGTAAGGATCGCATGTCCGTCTTACCGTCCTTCATTTCCTTTTCCAGCGGACTCCATCTTTAGTGTCTTCGAGGATGATGCCGAATCCGAGCAGTTCCGCGCGAACCTGATCCGCGCGTG
>DATAZF010000389.1:0-8208 GCA_036272235.1 Bryobacteraceae bacterium
GCCTCGGCGTCCACGAAACGATTAGATTATATCTAATCTGGTACTTTGTCAAGACTCGTGCCTTCCGCCGGCCCGGCCGCCCGAAACACGACATAGCCGCCAACCAGGCCGGATCGGGAGCGAAGTGATGAAGTCTCCGGGGCGACATCTTTGTCAGGGGTAGAGCGGTATCTTTGCGCCTGCCAGTCCTCAAGAGCGAAACTGCCAGGCGTGATCCGTAGCCCACTGCTGGAACGTGCGCGCCGGGGTCCCCGTCACGTCCGCAACAGTGGATGTGACGAACGCGGCCTCTCCGGCAGCGCCTGACCAGGCGGCGAGCAGCATCTCCATCAGCGGTACGGGCCACGTCGCTCGCCACTCGGCCCGTGTCTCGTCGGGCGACATATCTTCCACGCGCAGCGAATCCGATGACGCTGCCGATGATCGAGATCTGCTCCCGCTGGGTCAGCGATTGCGGTCCGGTCAGAACGTATTCCGCGCCCGCATGTCCGTCGTAGCATAGTGCGCGAATGGCGACCGCGGCGATGTCGCGAGCGTCGACCGGTGCAGTGGCGGCGGAGAGATACGGCCAGCGAACGATATCGCCGCCGCGGATCTGCGGCCCCCACCAGTGGAAAGCGTTCGAAGCGAACATCGCAGGACGCAGGAAGGTCCATTCGAGTCCGGAGGATTCGATGCGGCGCTCGATCTCCGCAAGCAGGTTTACGCCCGGATTGGGCTGCGGCTTTTGAAAGAAAGGATGCGGTGTTTTCCAGGGTGCGGAAAGGAAAACAATGCGTCGCGTGCGCGTAGCGATGCGGTCCAGAACGGGAGCGACGGTGAGTGGCGGAGCGGTCCAGACCAGGAAGACCGTATCGATGCCGTCGAGCGCGCGGTCGAGCGTTTCCGGAATAGTCAGATCGCCTGGAACTGCCTCGACGCCAGGCGCTGTAACCGATGCAGCGTTTCGGACGAGCGCCCGCACATCCGCTTGCGTTGCGGACAGTTGGTCGATGACCTCGCGGCCGATCTTTCCGGTTGCTCCAATGACGAGGATGCGAGTGACGAGGATCCGAGTGACAAGGATGCGAGGCACTGGAGAAACATCATACCCGGCGGCTTCACACTACGGACCTCAGGACCACGCGGGTTAATCCTCCGGATACCGCACCTGGGCGTCGACCACCACCACGCGCAACTCCAAGTCCCGAACCAACGCCCGCTCACAAACGTTACGTCGCAGAACCCGGCCCGACAGGGCCGCCCCGCAACATCTCCATCGGTGTTGCCCGGCCATCCAAACTCCGGTGTTACAGTGTATGGTCAAGCACCAATTTCCAGGGCCAAAGAGCTCTGCAGGAGCGTGATTCGTTTTGTATCGGGCCGTCAAACAGGTGTTTTTCTTTTCGATCGTTTGTGCGTGCCTGAACGCGTCCGACTCCCTGCCTTCCGCCGCCCCGACGGTCATGGAAGCCGCTGCAGCCGGCGAAGAACAAGCATTACCGATTTTGCCGGAACGCACTGTTTCGTCAGTAATTTTGGATGCCCAAATGGCCTCCGTTCGCCGCGCACAGATGCTGGCAGGGTGCAAGGTGGCGCCGTTATCCGAGATCGAGGACGCCGAAGCACTGGCCTTCGAGAAGGATGCCGAATCCGCTGCCGTTGATGTGGCGGGCCTTATGCCGACCATGGCTCAGGCGCTGGAGAGCTTCAAAGAGCTGGTGAACGCGGTGGGTGGGACCTTCGAGCTGAAATCCGCTTACCGTCCGGCGGCATATCAGGCTCATCTCCACGAGGTCTGGGTCAAGTGGGTGAAGGAACTCCGCAACAACCGCACCTCCGGATGCCGCGCGCTGCGCGAGGAGGTGGGCGCGGAATTCGTGCGCCATCAACTGCTTGTCAGGCAGCAGCCGGTCACAACTTCCGACCATGCGCTCGGGCTTGCTTTTGACGCCGCCGTGGCCATGCCGCATGCGGCGCGATTGAATCGCCGGCGCGTTACCGTGGATAAGCTGGCGCTTCTGGCGGGCATCAAGCGGCCGAACAGCCGCCGTGATCCGGTCCATTTCAAGCTGCTCCCGGAACTCCCCGGCATTTGATCCTGTGAAGCGCGCGCGGCCTCGCACAACAGGCGGTCCCGAAGCTCCGAGGCGCCGGCCATCCACTTGCTGAGTCGAAATTGATAACCTCAGAATGCGTCGCGCGCTGAATCGATGCATCGAGGAGCAACGCTTGTCGACCGAACCCATCCACAGCGAAACCATCCCCACCGAAACCCCCAGCGAAACCATCCACACCGGCTGCTGCATCATCGGGGGCGGCCCGGCCGGTGTGATGCTCGGTTATCTGCTGGCGCGCGAAGGCGTGCGCGTGACGGTGCTCGAAAAGCATGCCGATTTCTTCCGCGATTTCCGCGGTGACACGGTTCATCCCTCAACGCTTGAGATTCTGGACGAGGCGGGTATCGCGGACGACTTTCTGAAATTGCCGCACCAGCAAGTCACATCCGTAACGGCCAGGATCGGCGATTTTGATTTTCCCGGTCCGGACCTTAGCCATCTCCGCACGCGGTTTCATTTCGTCGCCTTCATGCCGCAGTGGGATTTCCTGGACTTCCTTTCCGCTCAGGCAAAGCGCTATCCCGAATTCGACCTTCGGATGGAGCACGAGGCGATCGACCTGACTTCCGCGGGCGGACGAATTACGGGAGTCGTCGCGCGCACCCCGCAAGGCGTGCGGGAAATCCGCGCGGAGCTGGTAGTGGCATGCGACGGACGCCGCTCGGTCACGCGGCGGCTCTCGAATCTGTCTGTCGTGGAAACGGGCGTCCCCATCGATGTTCTCTGGTTTCGTATCAGCCGCCGCGGCAATGATCCGGAACAGCTCTTCGGCAGGATAAATTACGGCAAAGCACTGGTGCTGATCAACCGCGGCGATTACTTCCAGACGGCGCTGTTGATCCGGAAAGACTCTTTCGATCACATCAAACAGCAGGGTCTGGAAGGCTTGCGCCGCGGCATCAGCCAGATTGCGCCTTTTCTGAGCGACCGCGTCGCAGAGCTGGACCACTGGGATCAGTTTAAACTTCTTTCCGTGCAAATTAACCATCTGAAGCGCTGGAGCCGTCCGGGGCTGCTGTGCATCGGGGACGCCGCCCACGCCATGTCGCCGGTATTCGGAATTGGCATCAACCTGGCCATTCAGGACGCAGTGGCGGCGGCAAACATCCTCGCGCCGGTTCTTCGCCACGGAGAATGCGTCGATCGCTGGTTGCCGGAGGTCCAGCGCCGGCGGGCCTTCCCGACGCGCATCGTGCAGCGTTTGCAGGTCATGGCGCACTACGGGATTCGGAGAGTCTTTGACAACCCCGGTCCTGTGCACGTGCCGCCGATTCTGCACACGATTGTGCGTGCCCCGATTCTTCGACGCGGCATGGCGCGTTTAGTGGCCGAGGGGATCCGGGCGGAACATCTCGGTGTCGTGCCTAAGCCTCGGGCGCGAATCGGGAAGGGAATGGCGCTCCTGCTCGGCGCCGGCGTCGGCATGGCGGTTGGGTGGGCCCTGCTGGCGCGGCGGCGGCCACGTGTTGCGCGGTGCTGAAATGAGTGGCTCTGCATACCGCGGTGCTCGTGCGCTTTGGAAGTTTCGTTCCAGGGCGCTCCATTGGACGCAGTGATCTCCGCGTGGCGATGCGATTGAATGATCGTTGCTACGATCGTTGCCGGTCTGCCGGCTCGATTCCGATGCCTTCAGAGCACCGATAAACGCGCACTTTCAATTGACGTTCGACATCTCCGCGCCGCGATTCCGCGCGATGCCACACGAACGCCCCGGCTGACTACGGGCGGATCGAGCTCCGGTATCGGGATTACCGCAGTTTCTGGTGCGCGAATGTCGGCACCGAAACATCCGGTTGCATTCTCAGCCCGTCGATCATGCCGACAAAACGCTGCGAAGCCGATCGCACGAAAGACATTGACCTGAGCGCTACGCGCGGCATCGATGAAGTGATGAAGGGCGAACACGCTCGACGCGCTGCTCTTGCCGGGTTATCCTACTGTAATCGTTCCCTTCGCGATGCTGCCCAATTCGCCGAATGCGCCTTTTCCAGCAAGCTTTCAGGTGAAACCCGTGCCATTCGGTGTAAGCTTTACCGGAATGGCATGCGCGGAGCCGAGGCTGATCGGGCTAGCTTATGCATCCGAACCGGCGACGAAATGGCGGGTCGCTCCGCCGCTCCAATAGGGAAACATGCGCTACACATATCTGCTGTTGGTAATGCTTGCTTTTCCCCTGCTGCAAGCCCAGACCGTTGGACAGCCGGATCCGGAGATCCAGAAGATCGTCGGCGAGATTTCGCGCGACCGCATTGCGGCGACCATGCAGAAACTCGCGTTGTTCGAGACTCGGGGCAACTTCTCCGATCCGAATCAAAAAGACCGCGGGATTGGGGCGGCGCGGCGCTGGATTCTGGATCAGTTCAAGAGCTATAGTCCACGGCTTGACGTTTCGTTCGATCCCTATAAGGTCAAAAAGCAGGGCACGCGTATCCTGCGGGATGTGGAAGTCGTCAACGTTGTGGCGGTGCTTCCGGGTACGACACAGCCGGAGAAGCGCGTTGTCGTCGGTGCGCATTACGATTCGCTGAACATTGTTCGCAAGGCAAACGCCCCTGAAGTTACGCCCGAGGGAGGAGAGCCCGCGGCCGACGATGTGATCGACTTCGAGAAGTCGGTTGAGGCGCCCGCACCCGGCGTTACCGACAACGCCGCCGGCACCGCTCTCGTGCTGGAACTGGCGCGCGTGATGAGCCGGCACAAGTTCGAAAAGACGATCGTCTTCATTGCGTTCGGCGGGGAGGAGATCGGGTTGGTCGGCAGCAGTCTCTATGCGGCCAGGGCGAAAGAGCAGAAAGCGCGGATTGAGGCCGTCCTGAACAACGACGTCGTCGGTGTTTCGGTTGCAGGCGACGGGCATGCCGAGAATGGGCTGGTGCATGTGTTCTCCGAAGATCCGGCCGACTCGCCATCGCGCGAACTCGCGAGGTATGTCCGCGAGACGGCGCAGCGTTATGTGCCTTCGTTCAAGGCCGAGCCGATATTCCGGCAGGACCGGTTCGCGCGCGGCGGCGATCATAGTCCATTCAACGCGAACGGGTTCGCAGCGATCCGATTCACATCGGCTGCGGAGAATCTTGGCATTCAACATACGGCAAGCGATACCTACGATAAGAGCTCGCCTGACTATGCAACCCAGGTCGCGCGCGTGAATGGCGCGACGCTGGCAAGCCTCGCGCTTGCTCCTTCGGTGCCGGAAACGACACGGGAAGTCACGACCGGGGCCGCGAAGGGCCGGAAGACGCCCACGGTCACGCGCGGCAAATCACATTACGATGCGGTGCTGCGGTGGAAAGACGCGACGGGCGAGGACCTGGCCGGCTATGCGATCGTGATCCGATCGAGTACAGCGCCGTTCTGGGAACAACAGACCTTCGTCGGGAAGGTCACCGAATATACGCTGAGGGGAGTCGGCATCGACGACATTGTCTTTGGCGTGAAAGCCATCGACAAAGAAGGGCATGAGAGTGTGGTGGCTCCGTGGGTCGCCGCGCCTTATGCGCTGCGGAAGATCGAGACCCAGTAGAAAATACAGGCCGTGAAGCTTGTGCCGCCATCGTACGTTCCCCGGATAAGGATCGAAACGTGGAAGTAAAAGCGCCGGCGGCAAGACCGCCAGCCGTACAGTTACATGGCTTCTCGCCAGAGGCCGAGTGCGCGTTGGGTGGGGCGATCGGAGTAGCTGAATAAAACCGATTCGAGCCCGGCTTTGTGCTCTACTTCGAACCACGAAGGGACCGTGAAGATGTCGTGTGGTCCCCACCGCAGAGAGACACTGCCAATTCGGCTCTCGCCTTCTCCTTCCGCTACGCAGAAGATTGTTGCGTCTGTCGAGCGATACGGGGCTGTTTGAAAACCCGCCGGTAAGAGGCTGAGCCAGGCGTCGATGGTCGGCAGGGTCGGTTCGGCGCCGTAATGAAAGCGGTGGCCGTGGTGGGGATCCAGCGGTTGTTGGCTCAGCCTGGGGCGCATCTGCGAATAGGGAAACTCACCGCCTTCCTGCGCGACCTGCTGGGTACCTCCGGGATAGTGTTCGGCGAAGCTGGCGTCGAAGGTGTTTACGGTGGGGATGTCGAGTCCGTCGAGCCAGATGACGGGCTCGTTGGTGAGGTTGCCGTGGTCGTGGTACGTCCACGAGGGGGTGAGGATGAAGTCGCCTGGGTGCATGGTGATCTTCGTCCCGTTGACTGAGGTGTAGGCTCCGTTCCCTTCGATGACGAAGCGCAGAGCGGCGGCGACGTGGCGGTGAGTGGCGGTGACTTCGCCGGGGAGCACGAGTTGGAGGCCGGCGTAGAGGCTTTGGGTGATCTGGGGGAGCCCCTTGAGTCCGGGGTTTTCGAGCATCAGGACGCGGCGCTCGGCTTCGTCAGCCGTGATGAGCTTGCCGGATTCCATCAGATAAGGGCGCATCTCTTCATAGCGCCAGAGCGCAGGGACGCAGCCGGGCTTCGGCTGCCCGAGCACGAGATCGGCGAGCTGCTCCCACAGGGGCGCGGCGCTTTGCGTTTTGAGGCGATGGTAGAAGGCTTCGCGGTCGGCGTTGGTCTCGGGCTTCGTGAAAAAAGGCGTCATGCTGCCCTCACCTTTACTTCCATGGTCCCGATCTTTTCGATGGTCGCGACGACGGTGTCGCCGGGAACGATGGGGCTGACGCCTTCGGGCGTGCCGGTGCTGATGATGTCGCCGGGGTGGAGAGTGTAGAACGACGACGCCAGCTCAATCAGTTGAGGAACGCCGAGGATCAGATATTTCGTGTTGGAGTTCTGGCGCTCCTCGCCGTTGACGGCGATCTTCAGATCGAGCGCGCCGGGATTGGGGATTTCGTCGGCGGTGACGAGCCAGGGTCCGAGGACGGTATAGCTGTCCGGGGACTTGCGGAAGCTGCGGTCTTCAGTGCCGCGGATGGTGATGTCGAGGCCGATGGAATATCCGGCGACGTAGTTCATGGCATCGGCAGCGGCGACGTTGTTGGCCGTCTTGCCGATCACGAGCGCGAGCTCGACTTCGTGATCGTTGCGGCGGTCGAGGTGCCGGAGGGCGATGCCTTCGCCGGGTCCGGCGAGCGAACTGGAGGCTTTGAGGAAGAGTCCGGCCTGCTGGATGGTGATGGTGTGCGACTGCCTGTTCTGGTGCAGCGCCGGGTCGTCCTTCACTTCGTCGAGATGCTTTTGGTAGTTTACGGGCGCGGCGATGATTTTGCCGGGATTGGCGACCGGGCTGAGGAGCCGCAGGCCTGCCAGCGGAAGCTGCTCCGACTTTGGCGCGATCGCGCCAATTTGCTGCCTGACGAGCGCGAGGTTCGCGAAAAGCAGATCGTATTCCGGCAGCGGGTAACGGTAATTGGGCAGGACATCAAGCGCTGCCGTCACGTCACGCACGGTGTCGCCCTCGACGAGGCCAAGACATCCCATTCCAAATCGGCAAAGAATCATAGATTTTTCAGAGCGCACAGGCCGGAGGGCCATTGTGCGCGGTTCAGATTTTGAAGACCGCCTCCGCGTTTGTTTGGTAAAGCTTCATCTTATCGGCATCGCGGATGGGGAGATTGTCGGTGACGGCGACTTCCTCGGGGACGAACTGATAGGGATAGTCCATCGCGTAGAGGACGCGGTCAACGCCGAGGACGGATTGGGCGTAGAGGATGGGCGGCTCCCAGGCCATGCCGCTGGTGGTCACGTAGATGTTCTCGCGCAGGTAGTCGCTGGGTTTGCGCCGGAGTTTCTGCACGCTCGCGTAACGGTTGGCGGCGACCATGCGGTTGTGCATGAAGTCGATGCGGAAGAGCCAGTACGGCAGGCCTTCGCCAAGGTGGCCGATGACGACGCGAAGGCGCGGGAAACGGTCGAAGACTCCGGCGAGGATGATACGCAGAATGTGCAAGCCGGTTTCGACGGCGAATCCGTAGATGGCGCCGTCGAGTCCGCGATCGAGGAAGGGCTCGACGATTGAGTTCGGCAGATAGCTCGGATGGATGTAGACGGGGACGTCGAGCGCTTCAGCGGCTTCGAAGATGGGCCAGAATTTAGGGTCGTCGAGATATTCCCCGCGGGTGTGGGAGTTGACGATGGCGCCTTTGAGGCCGAGCTGGCGGATGCCGCGCTCGAGCTCGCGG
>DATAZF010000390.1:0-7261 GCA_036272235.1 Bryobacteraceae bacterium
TTACCGGCGGTGCCGGTTTTATTGGCTCGAATCTCGCAAGGCAGTTGCTGGAGAACGGCCATCGGGTCACAACCCTCGACAATCTCTCCTCCGGCTACGAATGCAATATCGCCGCATGCACGGGCGTCGCTTTTGTCCGCGGCGATATTCGCGACGAGAACGCTGTCCGGCAGGTAACGGAGGACTGCGACATCGTCTTTCACCTTGCCGCCAGCGTCGGAAACAAGCGGTCGATCGACGATCCGCACTCCGATTCGGAGATCAACGTTCTGGGCACACTCCGGGTTCTGGAGGCTGCGCGAAAAGCCGGTGTGCGGAAAGTGGTTATATCTTCCTCCGCCGGCATCTTCGGCGAGTTGAAGACACTACCCATCCGTGAAGATCATCCCGTGGAGCCTGACTCGCCTTACGGAGCCAGCAAGCTTTGTGCGGAAAAGATGGGTTTGGCTTATGCGAAGTTATACGGTATGGAGGTGGTCTGCCTTCGCTATTTCAATGTCTATGGGCCGAACCAGCGATTCGATGCATACGGCAATGTTATTCCGATTTTCGTCTTCCAGATGTTACGGGAGGAGCCGGTTACCATTTTCGGCGATGGTGAGCAGACTCGCGACTTTGTGAATGTTCGCGATGTGGTGCAGGCCAACATTCGGGCGGGTATGGCTCCCGGCGTGAGTGGAGCGTTCAATATCGGTAGCGGCACGCGCATCAGTATCAATGCTCTGGTCGAGCGGCTCCGGGCTGCCAGCGGCTTGAACCCAACCGTGGCGCATGGCCCGCCGCGCGCGGGCGACGTGCGCGACAGCCTCGCGGATATCGGGGCTGCGCGGAAGGCTTTTGGGTTTGAGCCCGCCGTGACGTTGGACGAGGGTCTGCCCGAATATATCCGGTGGGCGCGCACCGAGGTGGCCTCTTGAGCATCGCGAAGGTCATGGTGCTGGGTGGTGCCGGCATGCTGGGACACAAGATGTTCCAGTTGCTCCGGGAGCGCTTTCCGGGTACGCTTTGCACGGTCCGTAAGGATGTTCGGAAGCCGCCCCTCGATCGGGTCGAGCTGCTTCAGGGCAACGACGTTATTCCCGGCATCGACGCGGCGGACTTTCCGGCGCTCGAGGCGATGCTGTCGGGTTTCCGTCCCGAATACCTGGTCAATTGCGTCGGCGTAATCAAGCAGCGGGCGGAAGCCGTGTCCCCGATTCCCAGTATCACGATCAACTCGCTGCTGCCTCACAAGCTTGCGGGCATGGCTGCCAAATGGGGCGGACGCGTCATCCATTTCAGTACCGACTGCGTCTTCGATGGCAATCGCGGCGGCTATGTCGAAGGAGATTTCTCCAGCGCCGGCGATCTCTACGGAAAGTCGAAGTTCCTTGGCGAGGTTGCGGTGGCCAACGCCCTCACCCTGCGGACCTCCATCATCGGCCGCGAACTTGACGAACACCGGTCTTTGCTGGATTGGTTCCTGTCGCAGAATCACAACGCGGTTCGCGGATACCGGCGAGTCATTTATTCCGGCGTAACTACAAACCACCTCGCGGAACTGGTTGCGTCGATCATATTGGAACATCCGAAGCTGAATGGGTTGTACCAGGTTGCCAGCGGCCCGATATCGAAATACGACCTTTTGTGTCTGCTCCGCGACGCGTACCAGCTCGACATTCGCATCCAGCCGGACGATCTGGAGATTTCCGATCGCAGCATGAAGTGCGACCGGCTGCGTGAGGCAATCGCGTACGAGTGCCCTCCGTGGCCGGTTCTGACGCGGCAGCTGGTGGAAGACAACACGCCTTACGGAAAGTGGATCGAGTAAAAGCGGATCGAGCAAAGCGGATTGGGCAACGATGAAAAAAATCCTTGAAGGAAAGCGAATTCTCATAACGGGCGGGACCGGGTCCCTCGGGAAGGTCCTTACTCGCCGCATCCTGAGCGGTGAAGCGGGCCATCCGGCCAAGGTAGTCATTCTTTCGCGCGACGAAGCCAAGCAGCACTTCATCCGCGTGGAGTACGAGAGCAAAGTGGCTGCCACGGATGAAATCATCTACCGGAATTTTCAGCGTCTGCTCGAATTCCGCATAGGAGATGTTCGGGATTACGGCAGCGTCGCCAGTGCCTTGCGCGATGCCGATATCGTGGTAAACGCCGCGGCCATGAAACAAGTGCCGACGTGCGAGTACTTTCCGAACGAGGCGGTCCGGACCAATGTAGGGGGCGCCGAGAATATCGTGCGCGCGATTCAGGAACACACGCTGCCGGTCGAGACCGTTGTTGGCGTGTCCACGGACAAGGCCTGCAAGCCCGTGAATGTAATGGGTATGACAAAGGCGCTCCAGGAGCGTGTGTTCGTGCAGGGCAACATGAGGTGCCCGGGTACACGCTTTGTCTGTACGCGCTACGGGAATGTCCTCGCGTCGCGAGGCTCGGTGATTCCATTGTTCCACGACCAGATCCGGAGCGGCGGTCCCGTCACGATCACGACCCCCGACATGACCCGGTTCCTGCTGACGCTGGATGACGCGGTCGACATTGTCTTCGCTGCCATTGCTGAAGCAAGGCACGGCGAGACTCTTGTTCCACGCGCGCCCTCAGCGAGGATCGCAGATGTCGCCACGGCGCTGATCGGGGGCCGGGGCATCCGCCAGGTGATCACCGGTATCCGCCCCGGCGAAAAGATTCACGAGATCATGGTCAGCGATGAAGAAGCTTACCGGACGTTCAGCCGGGGGCGTTGGTATGTAATCCGGCCGATGCTGCCTGAGGTGGCGAACGGCAATGCAGCGGAGGCGGCCGGCGAGGCCTGCATCCAGGCCGAATACAGCAGCAACGACAGCGTCATGACCTTCGAGGAAACCGCCGCTATGCTGCAGGCGCGGCGCCTGATGGTGGAGCACCACTCCGAGCCCGGGGTGGAACTGCTTCGATGAAAATAGTAACTCTTCTGGGCACGCGGCCCGAGATCATACGGCTGAGTCTGGTTATACCCCTTCTCGATCGGCTGTGCGAGCACATTCTGGTGCATACCGGCCAGAACTATGATGACCGGCTCAGCCAGATCTTCTTTGACGAGTTGGAAGTCCGCAAACCCGACGTGCATATGGGGGTACGGGCTCCCGGTTTCGGTGGCCAGATCGGGCAGATCCTGGAGCGAAGCGAAGCCCTGTTTCTCGAACATCGCCCGGATCGGCTGCTCATTCTCGGCGACACCAACAGTGGTCTGGCGGCGCTCATCGCGCGGCGTCTGGGCATCCCCGTTTACCATATGGAGGCTGGCAACCGCTGTTACGATGACCGGGTACCTGAGGAAGTCAATCGACGCGTCATCGATCACTCCAGCTCGGTTTTGATGCCTTACACAAACCGCAGCCGCGAGAATCTGCTCGCCGAGGGCATTCCCGGTAATCGGGTGTATGTTACCGGCAACCCGATCAAGCAGGTCATTGATCGGTTTTCGGATAGAATCGGCGCCAGCACCGCCTTGGAAACGTCGGGTCTCGAACGCGGCAGGTTCTTCCTGGTTACGCTGCACCGGGCCGAAAATGTCGATATCGAAAGCCGGCTCCGGTCGTTCCTTGATGCTTTGGGCTTGCTTCACCGGGAGTTCGGATTTCCCGTTGTCTGCTCGCTGCATCCGCGAACGCGGTCGAAAATCGAGGCCTTCGGGATCAATCTCGAACGCGCGGGGATTTCCTTTCTGGAACCCCTGGGCTTCTTCGACTTCGTGCACTTGGAACAGAGCGCGTTCTGTCTCCTTTCCGACAGTGGAACAGTACAGGAAGAGGCCTGTATTTTCGGCGTGCCCAACGTGACGATTCGAGACGTTACGGAGCGCCCTGAGACACTCGACTGCGGCTCCAACATCCTTTCCGGCGCCAACCCCGGCGAAGTTGTGCGAGCGGTCAGTATGGTGACTGCGCAGAGTTGCGACTGGAAACCACCGGAAGAATATCTCGCCCCGGCTGTCGCGGAAACGGTTTGCCGCATCGTGCTGGGATATCGGATCCCCGACGCCGCGGAACTGGCATGGCGCAACCGGGCCTGAGATTCAGATTCGGATGAAGATCCTGCTGCTGACTCAGTGGTTTGATCCCGAACCGACTTTCAAAGGTCTGTTGTTCGCGCAGGAACTGGCCAGGCGCGGCCACGAGGTCGAGATATTGACAGGCTTTCCAAACTACCCTGGAGGGCGGGTCTACCCGGGGTACAAGATACGGCTCTGGCGCCGGGAACAAATGGATGGAATATCGGTCCTGCGCGTGGCCCTCTATCCGAGTCACGATAAGTCATCGATCGCCAGAGTCCTGAACTATGTGAGCTTTGCGATTTCGGCGACCGTGATCGGGACTGCTTTAATCAGGAGGCCGGACATCGTGTATGTCTATCACCCCCCCGCCACGGTTGGCCTCGCTGCGCTCGCGATCGGATTTTTTCGGAGAGTGCCGTTCGTCTATGACATTCAGGATCTGTGGCCGGACACCGTCGCTGTCTCCGGTATGTTGTCGAGCAAACCGGTTCTGGCGGCAATCGGCAAATGGTGCAAGCTTATCTACCGCCGCGCCACTAATATCGCTGTCCTTTCTCCTGGGTTCAAACGGGAATTGGTTGCCCGAGAGGTTCCGCCGGACAAGATCGATGTAATCTACAACTGGTGCGACGAGACCACGATAGGACCAGTCGCCCCGGACCCGGAACTCGCTTCAAAACTCGGACTTTCCGGTCGCTTCAACGTCATGTTTGCGGGAACTATGGGAACCGCGCAAGCTCTCGATGCAGTTCTTGAGGCTGCTGCGCTGTGCCGCCAGACCCTGCCCGAAGTGCAATTCGTGTTTGTGGGTGCAGGCGTGGAGCGAAGCCGGCTGGAGACGAAGGCCGTCGCTCTGGTGCTTGACAATGTGCGGTTCCTGCCTCGTCAGCCGTTGAGCGCAATCGGCGGCGTTCTGGCCCTCGGGGATGTTCTTCTGGTACACCTGAGGAACGATCCCCTTTTCAGGATCACGATCCCGTCGAAAACGCAGGCCTACATGGCATCGCAAAAACCGGTGCTCATGGCCGTGGCAGGGGATGCGGCGCAGCTGGTTCTCGAATCCGGTGGGGGTCTGGTTTGCGAACCGGAGGACCCGGCGGCAATTGCGGAGACGCTGGCACGTTTCTTTGCGATGTCGTCGGCACAGCGTGCCGGCATGGGCGCTGCGGGCAAGACTTATTACGATCGGCACCTGTCGCTGAAAGCAGGCGTTGACAAGTTTGAAGCCGTCTTCGCGAAGATCTGCGGAGTGCCCCTTGCGGCGCTGGGAGACGCGGGCAGCTCCAGGCACGCGTCCTGAAATATGTCGGGAAATGCTGTCTACCGTCTTTTCGGCAAACGCATATTTGATCTGCTGATCGTGGTGCCGCTTTTTATTCTGCTTTCGCCGCTGATGTTAATCCTCATGCTGAGCGCCGCGCTGGTCATGGGAAGGCCCGCGCTATTCCGGCAGATTCGCCCCGGCTGGCTGGGCAAGCCGTTCACTATCTATAAATTTCGAACCATGCGCGAGGCGGTGGATTCGCGGGGAATTCCACTCCCTGACGAAGAACGGATGCACCCTTACGGCACCTTCCTGCGTCGCACTAGTCTCGATGAATTGCCCGAATTATGGAATGTGCTCAGGGGAGACATGTCGCTGGTTGGGCCACGGCCGCTCCTTCCTGAATACCTGCCCAGGTATACCCCGGTCCAGCGGCGTCGCCATGATCTCAGGCCTGGCATTACGGGGCTCGCTCAGGTGAAGGGACGAAATTCGATCTCCTGGGAGAGGAAATTCGAGCTGGACGTCTACTATGTGGATCATTGTTGTTTGATAGACGATGTCAGGATCTTGTGCAAGACGCTCGCTTCCGTTTTTGGGCGAGCAGGTATCAATCAGGATGGCCACGTGACAGCGGCGCCATTCACAGGTTCGAACGCAGAAACGTCACATACGGAAACATCAAAATGAGGGGACTCGTGATCTGGGGATCCGGCGGGCATTCCAGAGTGGTTGCGGACACGGCACAGGCTATGAATGTTTTCGATAGAACCGTCTTTCATGATGATGATCCCGCAATTGCAACGCCTTCTATCCCGCAGTTGCTCGCAGCCGGATTCGGAGAGTTCATCATCGCTATTGGCTCCAACTCCTCGCGCGCCCTGCGCTTCGATGAAGCGCTTCAAGTCGGTTTGAGCGCGGCCACCTGCATTCATCCGACTGCGTGGATTTCCCCTCACGCCGCGATTGGCGCCGGAACAGTGGTGATGGCCCGGGCGGTGGTTCAGTCAAACGCCCGCATAGGGAGGAACTGCATTATCAACACCGGCGCAATTATCGAACACGATTGCGTTATTCGCGACCACTCCCATCTATCCCCATCGGTTACGCTGGGCGGCGCTGTCACTGTCGGTCAATACGTCCACATAGGAATCGGGGCGATTGCTCTGCCAGGCGCACGGATCGGTGACCGGAGCGTAATTGGGGCGGGTGCCGTGGTGTTGCGTGAGATCCCCGCGGATGCGACAGCAATCGGGGTTCCGGCGCGGATCAGGCCAAAGTGATTCGCGGCCTGTTGCAAAACCGATTGCCTTCACGGTTTTCCGAAACCGGTTGTTAACCCTGGCGTGTCGCCATTCCTTTGAAACTCCACAGAGCGTAGACAGCGTGGAATCAACGAGATGATTGCTTGCGGGCGTTGGTTTTGCGCGGCCTGACGTGGATATAAGCGATGCCCCAGGCATTGAGCTCCGGAATGGGATCGACCTCCTGTCGCGCCCACGACACCGTCCACGATAGCCGCTCTCGCAACCAATTTCATCCACCGTTGTCTGCCCCGCTGATGTTTGATTCACAATGGCATCGCCTTTTATTTTCTTGCGAAACCCGTCTCTTCTGAGTTATTTGCGAAAATTCAGTCCTGGTTTCTTCGATTCGTGCCGTGGGACCTGTGCTACAAAGCTGACGAGACCGCTACGACGCCACCTGTGAGGACCTGCGTCTGAGGTCCTCAATAGTAATCAGAAGGGACCAATCATGAGCATCGCAGGATATTTTGCCAAAGGCACCGTCAGGGAATTAAAAATGCCAAAACTCCGGCAGTTCGATAAAACTCGCAACGACGACCCGCCCATCCACTCCGAAGATCCGGTGATGAGCGGCGAGAAATCTGTCGAGTACCAGCAACGGCTCGATGCGATCCTTGCCACGTCTCATCTTGGAGAATCTTACCGCTCCGTTGACGACTACGATCCGGTGCT
>DATAZF010000391.1:0-14895 GCA_036272235.1 Bryobacteraceae bacterium
GTTCACCAGCGGCGGAACGGAATCCGACAACCTCGCCATATTCGGCATCGCCCGGCGCGCCCAGACCGGCAGCGCGGCGCGGGCGAAAACGCATATTGTTACCAGCACGATCGAACACCCCGCCGTTCTCAATGCCTGTGCGCAACTGGAGCGGGAGGGCGCCGAAGTCACCTGGCTGCCCGTCGGCCCCGATGGCATCGTGTTGCTGACCGAACTGAAACGGGCGCTCCGCCCGTCGACGGTTCTCGTCACCATCATGCACGCCAACAACGAAACCGGAGCACTGCAGCCCGTGCGGGAGATCGGCGAGATGGCCCACGCAAGCCGGGCCGTGTTCCACTCCGACGGCGTCCAGGTAGCCGGGCGGATTCCGGTGAGCGTGCGCGACCTGGGCGTCGATCTCTACTCAATCAGCGGCCACAAATTCGGGGCGCCCAAGGGGATCGGTGCGCTCTACGTTCGCAAGGGCATTCCGCTGGAGCCGATTTCGTTCGGCGGGCACCACGAACGCGACCGGCGGGCCGGCACAGAGAATGTTCCGGGGGCTTCCGCTCTGGGGCGCGCGGCGGGTCTCGCTGCCGACTGGACTGGAATCGCCGCACTGCGCGACCGCCTGGAGGGGGGCATCCTCGATCGCGTGGCGGGCGCGACAGTGAATGGATCGGTAGAAAACCGCCTTCCCAACACGACGAATATCCGGTTCGACGGCATCGAGGGCGAGGCCATGGTGATTGCGCTCGACTTGCGCGGGTATGCGGTGTCGAGCGGTTCGGCCTGCTCGAGCGGCGCGGTCGAGCCATCCCATGTGCTTCTCGCAATGGGGATGCTTCCCGAAGCGGCGCGATCGAGCGTGCGGTTTTCGCTCGGACCGGAAAATACGGAAACCGAAGTGGATGGCCTTATCGAAGCAGTCGAGGCGAGCGTGGCGCATCTGCGACGCATTTCGCCCGAGCCCGCGGCGAAGGCGGTGGAACGTGCCTGACGCGGCATTGATTGCCGTCGCCATGTCGGGCGGAGTCGACAGCTCAACCGTCGCCGCCCTGCTCAAGCGCGACGGCTACAACATAGCGGGGCTGACTATGCAGCTCTGGAACCAGCGGCGTCTTCCCGAGATCGCAACCGAAGCCGCCACCGGCCGCTGCTGCTCTCTCGACGATGTCTACGACGCGCGGCGCGTGGCCGAACATGTCGGCGTGCCCTATTATGTGGTGAATCTCGAGCGCCAGTTCGAGAAGAACGTGGTCGAACCGTTCGTCGAGGAATATCTCGCCGGGCGCACGCCGGTGCCCTGCACGCTCTGCAACACTTTCATCAAGTTCGACCAGTTTCTGGAACTCGCCGACTCCGTTGGCGCCCACTCGATCGCGACCGGCCACTATGCGCGAATCACGCGCCATCCGGAGACCGGCCGCCATGAAATGCGCACGGCCGTCGATGCATCCAAGGACCAGACTTATTTTCTCTGGGGCCTGACACAGGAGCAGCTCGCCCGCACGATGTTTCCGTTGGGCGAGATGACGAAGGCGGAAGTGCGGGGGCTGGCGGAGGCGTTCGATTTGCCAGTCGCAAAAAAGCATGAGAGCTACGAGATCTGTTTCGTTCCCAATGGGGACTACGCGGCATTCATGGATGCCTGGCTGCGCGACAAGGGTGTTGAGCCCGCCGTAACCGAAGGCTCGATCGTGAATGCCGAAGGCCGCGAACTGGGACGGCACGCGGGCGCGCACCATTTCACAGTCGGGCAACGCAAACGTCTTGGCATCGCCGCGAAAGAACCTCTTTACGTGATCGCGACCGATTCCGCATCGCAGAAGGTAACCGTCGGATCGAATGACGATCTGCTGCGTGCCGGTCTGATTGCGCGTGACATCCGGTGGCTTTCGTGGCCAGGGCTGGCGGCGCCGGCGCGGGTCCGGGTGCGTATCCGCAACCGGCATGTGCCGGCGTGGGCCACGTTGTATCCACTGACGGAAACACGCGCCGAAGCGCGCTTCGATGAACCGCAAAGGGCCGTAACGCCCGGACAGGCCGCCGTGTTCTATTCCGGTGACCTCGTCGTCGCGGGCGGCTGGATCGAGTAGATTGCGGACGCGATCGGCGTTCCGTAACGCCGTTGAAGCCGGCCTCGCGCGCGGATTGATCGCTGCGCTCGTCTATTCTCCCCGGCCACTCGCGGATTGGCTCGGCGCACGCTGTGCACGGCTGCTCGATCTGGCTATCCCACGCCTGCGCCGCATCGCCGACCGGAACCTCGCGCTCGCCTATCCGGACAAAGACACTGCGTGGCGGCGCAAAACCGCCGACGGCGTCTTTTCCTCGATCGGACGCCTTCTCGTGGCATTCGCGCGGCTTCCGCACATCACGAAGGCGAACGTCGGCGAGTGGATCCGCTACGAAGGGTTCGAACACTACGAGCGGGCGAAGGAACGCGGCAACGGAGTCCTTTTCGCCACTGCCCATCTGGGCAACTGGGAGTTGAGCGCTTATGCGCACGCGCTGCTTACGGAGCCCATGAATGTCGTGGTGCGGCCTCTCGATAATCCCGTGATCGACGCGATCGTCGAGAGGCGGCGGGCGCTGTCGGGCAATACCCTGCTCTCCAAACGCGATTTCGCGCGCTCGATCTTTCACGCGCTGCGCCGAAACCAGCCCGTGGGGATTCTGGTCGACCAGAACAGCGCCGCCGACAACGGCGCGTTTGTGCCGTTTTTCGGCACTCTCGCCTGCGCCAATCTCACGTTCGCGAAGCTGGCCGCGCGCAGCGGCGCCGCGGTAATTCCAGGCTTTGCGGTGTGGAACCGTCAAGAGCGCCGCTACATTCTGCGTTTCTATCCCGAGGTCGAGATGACCGGCGAGGCGGTGGAAGACACCCACCGGATTCAAAACTCGATCGAGGTGGCGATTCGCGAGGCGCCGGATCAGTGGCTGTGGATCCACCGTCGCTGGAAGACCCGGCCGGAGGGCGAAGAGGCCCTTTATCGCTGACGAAACGCTATGGATGCCGGTGCAGCACGTGCGTCGCGATATCCGGCCAGAACTCGCGGAAAGTATTTGTGAGAGCGTCGCGCATGAGCGAAAATGCGTATTTGGACGCGAGCTCACCCACGGTACGATCCTTGCTCGGATAGTAGGTTGTCGATATGCCCTGCGCGGCTGCACGGCCCAATAATTCCGAAGCGTTGAAGCTGTTGTGCCCGTGGTAATTCGGCGTTATCACAATGCGGGTCGACGCATAGGCGGCGCGCTTCCAGATGGAGCCTTTGCCGAGCGCGTAATAGCGCTCATCCTGATGGAAAATGGTGGGCAACGCGAAGATAACCAGGTAGTTGCCGTCAGTCTTGTCCAGATATCCTCGCCAGTAATAGCCCGCGTATCCCTTCATACCTTCCCCCAACTGCTTGTGGGAGTTCTGCGCGAAGGCCGTCGCCGAAGTAACACCCACAAACAGAAAAGAGGAGTAGTCGAAGCTGTTCAAGGTCGCGATCTTGAAGGCCTGTTTGGGGGTTGGTGGAGGCGGAATCGCTCCCGCGCTGACGGCGCGGTAGTTGGGCATGATGCCCAAAATGCGCTTGGGCTGGCGTTTCGAAACCTCGACCTGGTCGTTGCCGGACTTTTCGCCCGCTCTCTCAGCATCAGCGTCCGTCCGCGTCGCCTGTTGCGAATCGACGGCGCTCGCGAGCATGAGCAGGCTCGGACTCACCGCGGGTTGCATTTGCTGGGCAGGCAGGCTGCTCGAAAGGCATAAATTGGCCAGGCAAAGCCCGGTCAGGAAAATGAATGTACGCAATAGACCCTCTTTTATGATTGTGACGTATTCAGTTACAAAGAAAACAACGCGTTCCTGTTTGGCTGTCAATGACCGCGCATCTCCATCAGGAGCCCATCCAGCGCAATCGTTTTCTGAATATTGCGCCGCAACAGGGTGGCGATCTCGTCCACGCTCTTCACCGCATGGATGATCCACGGCCGCGAGACTTTTCCGGCGAGCGCGGTGAGTTCGGCGCGCAAATCGAAATTGCGGATGGCTGTACCGCCCTCGCGCAACACTGTGATATCCCGCAGGAGATCGTAGAGCAGCTTGAGATACAGCTCCAGCTTTTCGCTCCGGCTCCTTCCCAGAGCTTCTGAAATCGGCAGCCACGCCGCATAGGAAGAAGCGCCGGCGCCGGTCTTGAGCAGCGCCAGCATCGATGCACGGCGGCGTTGATAAAGATCAATGTCGAGCGAGGCCGCGACGCCCGGACTGCCGCCCGAGAGCGCGATGCGCCGGTCCGCATCGTCCAGTTGGCGCACGCGCGCGAAGTCCTTCATTTCATCGCTCGTGAGAGGCGAGAAGTTCAACACTACCGCGCGCGAGCGAATCGTCGGCAGCAGATCGTATACGTTCTCCGCGGCGAGGATCAGAATCAAATGATCCGGCGGCTCTTCGAGAGTCTTCAGCAGTGAGTTGGCGGCCTGCTCGCCGGCGCGGTCGGCCTGGTCGATCAGGAAGATGCGGCGCTTTCCGTGCAGCGGTTTGTACTGGGCTCGCTCTTTCAACAGACGCATCTGCGGGATGGAGATTTGCCGGAGTGGACCGTCGGGCGCGAACGTCAGAAAGTCGGGATGTGTGCCGAAGAAGAGCGGATCCTCGTTGCGCTTGTCCGCCGGGAGCTTTTCACGCGTCAGGATCAGGTTCGAGTTTTCCGGAAGATTGAGGTCGTCGCGTTCGATCTTTTCGGCCTCGCCAAGGAGGCGCGCCGCAAAGCGTCGGGCAAGGGTCGCTTTGCCGAGCCCTTGAAGACCGGCGAAGAGCATGGTTTGCGGAATGCGCTCGCGCTCGATCATGCCTTCGAGCGTGATCTGGACATGGATGTTGCCCAGAAAGTTCTCAAACATGGAGCGCCTCCCGGATTGCACGGCCGACGTCCGCAATGGAAGCGCGGCCATCGATGACGACAATACGCTCCGGCTCCGCGCGGGCGAGCGCGAGATAGCCTTCCCGAACGCGCCGGTGAAACGCGACGCTCTCTTCATCGATGCGGGATTCCGACGGCCCCACCCGTTCGTTCCGCCGCTTCGCGCGCATCAGGCTCGTTTCGAGATCGATGTCGATCAGAAGCGTCACGTCCGGCTGCAATCCGCGGCAGGCAATGCGGTCGAGATCGCGGACCACATTCGTGTCGAGCCCACGCCCGCACCCCTGATAGACGAGAGTGGAATCGGTAAATCGATCGCACAAAACCGTACGCCCGGCATCGAGTGCCGGCCGGATGACCTGATCGACGTTCTGGGCGCGGCTGGCGAAATAGAGAAGCAATTCCGCCCGCGGATGAAGATCGGCGCTGGCGGGATCGAGGAGAATTTTGCGGATCTGTTGCCCGATGGCGGTACCACCGGGCTCGACGGTTTCGACGACTTCTCCTTCCTGTTCGCCGCCGTGCTCGCGGAGCCACTGCGCGAGGAGACGGAACTGAGTGGTCTTGCCACAGCCGTCAATGCCTTCGAAGGTGATGAAGCGGCCGGGCTGCGTTTTCGTTTTCACGCGGGAAATCTGATTTTCGCAGATGGGCATCTAATCCCCCGCGGTCCAAATCTCTTCCGCCACATCGACCATGAGCCCCAGCGCCTGCTTCTCGAACAGACGGCGGTAAGTCCCTCCGGCCTTGCTCACCAGGGCCTCGTGCGTTCCCTCTTCCACGATCCGGCCGTTCTCGAAGACCAGAATTCGATCAAGAATCCGCACCGTCGACAGCCGGTGCGCAATCACGATCGCCGTGCGGCCCGCCATGAGCCGTCCGGTCGCGTCCTGAATCAGCGCTTCCGATTCCGCATCGAGGCTGGACGTCGCCTCATCCAGCACCAGCACCGGAGCGTTCGCGAGAAACGCGCGTGCCAGCGCGACCCGCTGCCGCTCGCCGCCCGACAGTTTGACGCCGCGCTCCCCCACCGGCGTCGCATAGCCCTTCGGCTGCAGGCTGATGAACTCATGCGCATTCGCCAGCGACGCCGCAGCCTCGATCTCGGGCAGGCTCGCGTCCGGACGCCCATACGCAATGTTCTCGGCCAGCGAACGATGGAAAAGGACCGGCTCCTGCGGCACCAGCGCCAGTTGCTTCCGCAGCGACGTCTGCGTCACCCCCGCGATATCCTGCCCGTCGATGAGGATACGGCCCTCGTTGATGTCATACAGCCGGTGGAGCAGCTTCACAAACGTCGTCTTGCCCGACCCCGAGTGCCCCACCAGCCCCACGCGTTCGCCGGGCCGGATCGTCAGCGAGAAGTCGCTGAACAGCGGCGTCGTATGGCTCCCATACTGAAACGTGACGTTTTCGAACACAATGGAGCCCGCCGCGGCTTTCAACTCCGGCGCGTCAGGACGGTCCTCGATGCCGAGGTGTTCCGCCTCGAGCCGCACCATCTCTTCCATCTCGTTGGCGCTGCGCTGCAGGTTCGCCACATGCTGGCCCACGTCGCGCAGATAGCCGTGGACCACGAAATAACTGGTCAGTACGAAGGTCACATCGCCTGCGCTCGCGGCGCCCCGCCTCCAAAGGAATACCGCATAGAGCGCAATCGACGTACGCAGGCCCAGCAGCAGACTGCCCTGCCAGGTGCTGCTGATCGTGAAGCGCATCCAGGTTCTGTACGTGCGTGCGCTCCACTTGCCGAAAATCAGATCGATCCGCGCGTCTTCGCGCTCTTCGGCGCCGAACGACTTCACCACCGCATTGCATGTGATCGAGTCGGCCAGCGCGCCGCCCAGCCGCGTGTCCTGCGCGTTCGACAGACGGGCGGCGGGCGCAACGTATCGCGTGGCGAGCGTGGCTGAAATCGTGATGTAGATTCCTGATGCGGCCGCTAACAGAAGTCCCATGCCCGCCCACCGCGCGCCCAATACGAGCGCCGAGCCGATGAGTGCTACCAGCGCCGGCAGCAGGGCGAGCAGCAGCGTATCGTCCATCAGATCGACGGCCCACATGCCGCGCGTAATCCGGCGTACGATCGATCCCGCGAAGTTGTTCGCATGCCAGTCGGATGAGAAGCGCTGCACACGCCAGAAGGCGTCGGCGGCCATCCGCGTCATGATCCTCGTTGTCAGGCGGCAGATGCCTTTGAAGCCGAGTTGCCGCCCGGCAATCACTGCGAGGCCCAGCAGAGCCATGGCCGTGACCGAGCGCAGCGCATCGTGAAACCCCTGCTCCCGCGCTGCGCCGCCCTTCACGATGGCGTCCACGAGGCGGCCCGAGTAGACCGGCATGAAAAGATCCGCCACTGTCGCGGCGATCATAAGAACGGCGATGCTGAGCACGGTTTTCCACTCGCGCTTCCAGTGACCGAATAGAAATACCAGAACTTCGGCGATTACATTCTTCATAAGAAAAGCGAAAAAAATACAAAGGCTACGGCGTGCGGAAAAACGCAAGCCGCGAGAATTTTAACGAATGGAAGTTTCGGGAATCCGCGCCTGCAGCGCGTGGCTGCCGATCAGGAACGCGGCGAAAGCACGACGCCGATTTTCCCGGATGGCTTGTGGGTAGATTCGATTTTCATTTTAGCGCCTCGCTTTCCTGAAGTGGTCTTTGCAGGATAGCAAATCCGGGCGCGCAAGCCGGCCCGGGCTGTCACCACCGGACAGGCGGGGTTGCCAACCCCGCGCAGGCTGACAACCTGCCACACACATGCTGCTGCGAAGGATTCTGCGCGCGGTAATACAGTCTCTAAAACGCGTATTTAACTGCGAACTGCATAATCCTCGGACTCACATCGGTGAGGATCTTACCGAAATTACTGCTGTTCATCGCCCCGGTCGGATTCAGGAAATTCGCCCGATTCTGAATATTGAACGCTTCCGCCCGGATCTCCACTGTCTGGCGCTCGCGTACCCTGAAGCGCTTCGACAAGGCAACGTCGACCTCGAAGAAGCCGGGGCCGACCAGATTGTTGTAGCCTTCGTTTCCGAATGTGCCAGCGGCCGGTGACCCAAACGTCCCGGCAAGATTCATCCAGCAGGTGATGCTCTGGTTCGCGCAATAAACGTTGCTCGTCAACTGGTTCGGCCGCTGCCCGCCGATTCCATTCAGCGCGTTGTCGACGCCGGTGGTCACGTTGAAGTAGCCGCCCGTGTGAGCAGTCACGATGGGCGAAAGCTGCCAGTCTCCGGCCACCATTTGCAGAAAGTGCGACGACAAATGCGGCGACTGAATTACGGCGGAAAGATTGAAGTTGCCGCGGGTATCGATCTGCGCGCAATTCCCGCGATCCATGCGCCGGTTGGCGGGATTGGTATAGATGGGTCCGGAAAGCTCGGAAGTCACCAGATCCGATATGCAGTGCGACCAGGTGTAATTCGCGAGGACCATGAATTGTTTCGACAGACGGTGCTCCGCCGAGACGATCAGCGCGTTGTAACTGCCGGTGCCGCCATCATCAAGCGATTCCAGCGTTCCATAGAGCGGCCCTTGCGTGGGATTCAACTGAGTCAGGCGGCGGCGCGCCTGCGTCGTTGCCGTGGTTGAGCACGGGCCTGCAACCGTCAGACCGTACTGTCCGGCCGCGCAGTTGCCTGGCACATAGATAGCCGGATTGAGTTCGTGATCCGTCCAGAGGTGAACCGTGTTGTTTCCCATATAGCTGGCCTTGAACAACCAGCTCGCGCCGATTTGTTTTTGGACGCTCAGGTTCCATTGCTCGAGATACGTCACCTTCACGTTGAGAGGGACCGTCTCGTAATAACCCGCCGTCGGGAAAGTGAAGCTCGGCCCGAGGTTCACCGGGTACGGATTTCCTCCCGGATATCCGAGCCACGGATTGGCGAAACCGCCCGGAGGGTTGGTCAGAGCGATCGCTTCGCCCCATGGCGGTTCGGACGAATAGTTGTAATAGAACAGCGTGTGGGGCATGTCGTAGAAGAGCCCCCATGACGCCCGAATAACGGTGCGCCCATCACCCATCGGATCGAACGCCAGGCCGATGCGCGGCGCCCAGTCATTCCAGCTGGTCTTGTTCGGACGGCTCCCGGTATCGAAGCCGGCGTCTCCGGGAAACAACGTGCCGGCGGGCCCGTTGGGATAAACCGTGGAATGAGTGCCCGCATCGAAGTTCGCCTGGTTGAAATGAGTAACCCACCCATTGAGGATTCGCCCGGCGAGATACGGCTCCCAGCGCAGCCCGATATTCGCGGTCAAGTGCGAGCTGATCTTCCAGGTGTCCTGCGCGTAGAGCCCGAAATAGTTCCAGCGCTCGTTGTCGTGGCTGATGCTCGCGTCGTTGAAGGTATCGAGCGAGCCCGCAAAGAAGTCTCCGAATGCCGATCCGGTCGCCTGCCCGTTGAAGGTGAACAGGCCATCGCAGTAAACGCAGAACGTCGAGTTCTGCCCCGGCCGGATATAGGTGCCACCGAACTGCAGCTGGTGCGCGCCCTTGATGAGGCTGAAATCGTCGCTTGCCTGATAGGTAGTCGTGGCGACGAGGCCAGGCGTCGCGAACCCTCCCGCGCTGTTGAAGTCCCCGGTGATATTGATGTTCGAGTAATTGGGCAGCGGCTCGTAAATATTCTGCACGCCGATGCCGCTCGCGGTCAGGATCGGCACCTGAAACTTCGTGATGCCCACGCGGTTGGCGGTGGCGCGGAAGGAATTGAGGGCATTCGGGCCGAGGATGTATGTGTGGCCGAGGACGACGGAGTTCACCTCGTCATCGGTCCCCGCATTCAGCACCGACAGCTCGGTTCCCGTGAAGCTCGACGGCACCAGGCTGTGCGTCACATAATACCGGCCAAAAATCGACTGCTTCGAACTGAGCTGGTAATCGATCTTCGCGAGGCCGTTGTGCTCGGTTTGATTCGCGATCAGCGTGTAAGTCGTCAATCCGCAATCGCCGGGACCAGCCGGGAAGAAGCTCGACATCTTCACCGCCTGTGGACTCACCAGCGAAGCCGGCAGCACGTTGTTCACGTAAGGCGCCTTCAGCGTCTGCGGGCCGGCGGGAAAGCAATTATGCTCGTACGCAGTCATATCGCCCTTCAACATGGGGGGCGTCGGCACGTTGGCGATACTGGCCGCCGGCGCCGAGCGCACGATTGTGTCCTGATAGCCGAGGAAGAAGAAGAGCTTGTTCTTTTTGATCGGTCCGCCGATCGTGCCGCCGAACTGGTTGCGCTTCAGGTTGTCGCGGACCGGCGCAAAAAAGTCGCGCGCGTTGAAATCGTAGTTGCGCACGAACTCAAAGGCGTCACCATGAAATTCGTTGGTGCCGGATTTCGTCACCACGTTCACCGCGCCCGCGGAGTGTTGTCCATACTGCGCCGGCAGAGCGCTGGTCTCGACCTTGAATTCCTGTACCGCGTCCGGAAAGGGGAGCGGCAGGTTCAGGTTGTTGAACGGGTCGTTGTGCGTGCCACCGTCCATCAAATAGGTCACGCCGTTCAGCGCGCCGCCCGCGATGCTGACCAGCGCCTCGTTCGGGTAGTTCTTGCTCGAGACGAGATTGCCGGAGGCCGGCGTCCCGCCATAGGCAGCGGGCGCGGTGGTCGCGCCGCCCGCCAGCGTGATGAGCTGCGTCACCTGACGCCCGTTCAGCGGCAGATCTACAACCTGCTGCTGATTGACAACCTGGCCCACACCGGTGCTGTGCGTTTCCACCATCGCAGCGGCCGCCTCGACCGAGACCTGCTCGCTGACGGCTCCGACCTTGAGCGTGGCATCAACTGTGGGCGCCGTGTCAACCTGCAGGACGACGCCGTTCTGCACATAAGTGCTGAAGCCTTCCTTCTTTACTTCAATGCGGTACGGACCGATGGGAAGGCTCGGAAGGACGTAGGTGCCGTCCGCGGACGAAGCGGCTGTGCGGACAAGGCCCGTCCCGGTTTGCGTCGCCGTGACTTCGGCGCTTGGGACGGCGAGTCCGCTCGCATCGCGAATCGTCCCGGTGATCTGGGATACCGACTGCGCATAAAGCCCACAAGATGTAAGTGCAAGTACGAGCAACCCGGTCGAAAACCTGCTCATGACGTTATCCCCTTTTGCTTCTGGCGGCTGGCGGAGCCTGCGCGCGGAACGGCCGTGCTTGAAATGTTAACGCGAGATGCCCTGATCGCACCCATTTCATAGCCCGGCTATACCCCTGTCAATGGAAAATGATTGATGGGAAGTATCAATATTTGTGATTTTGCCGGTGCTGTGTTCCGAACGTGACGTGTGATTGAACGGAATCTGACAACATTCCGTTTTACCGCGAACCGGCATCGTCTTCGCCGATGCTGGAGTTCGTTCCGTACTCATTACGTGGCGGGTCAAATTTATCAGGACCTTAGGAAACTCGCAAAAAATACTTGAGGCACTATGACCCACGACAAAGTCTACTGGAAAGCGGAAATCGATTCGTTACGAGCAGAACTGACGAATGTGGGATTGGAGGACGCAGCACTTGACAAGGCCATTCATTTCCTCGGCAATATCGGCGATTCGCCAGTTGGCGACATCTCCGCGATAATCGGCATCTACGCCTGCCTGGGCTTCGCTTCGGGGCAACTCGGAGATGTGGAGCGATTGAACAGGTTCGTAATGCAGTACGTTTAATCCCAATCCCAGTTAGTCCTCCTCATGCGAGGTGTAATTTAAAACGCCCACTTCCCCTCTGTAGTTCCACTCGGCTCTCGACGCGCTGTGGTTTGGTCGTATTCAGAATTCCCCGGCGGGATTCCCAGGGGGATTTATCAAACGAAATGAAATGCCCCACCTTCAGTTGCCCCGGATCCGAGTTGCCCGTAACCGCTTGCCCGTAACCGCCCGACGGTCAACAACACACCTTGCCGAACGCAGCCCGCAGATTTGAATTGGCCGCTGTTTCGGGTGGTGCGTGATCAGGACGAATAAGGACCTACCGGCATGTTCACGTCAGCCTCGCCGCGCTTGCCTCGATGGCAGCGATGTCGATCTTCTTCATCGTCATCATCGCCTCGAAGGCACGTTTTGCCTCACCGCCACCAGCCCCAGCCGCATCGTTAGCGCACGCGGGGTGATCTGCCAGGAGAGGCTCCAGCGGTCCCTGCACCAACCGCACTGGCTTTCCGTGCCGCCATTGCCGACGATCGCGTTCCAGTAATGGTCCGTCTTTTCCTGATTCTCCGTCGCGATCCGGGAGGAAAAGGCCTCCGTGTGCCTGAACGCCCGGCCGCCACAGAGACCGAGACAGGGAATGCCCACGACGATGAACGCCACCGTCAGCACATCGCCCTTCTTGCCTCCCGAATAGTCACCGGGAGCCTCGTGAACAGCGGTTACTTTACTATCCGGAAAGTGGCGGCATAGAAGCGCGCCGCCTCATGCGCGCCCGTCAGGGTGAACGCCGCGGCCGTTGCGTCGGTCCGTACCAATGACGCAGCAGTTCATCTGCCGATTTGCTACGGCCGACGTCTCACATTAGTCGCCGCCCGTTCTGCCCTTCTGAATAATATCGTCGCGGGATCGACTTCGTCACTGGCAGGCTCGACTTCGAGATCCGAAGCTATGAGAGGCCCATTACCCGGCCGGTGCCGGCGTTCGTTCCGGTTTCCGTAAACGAACTTTCCATGCGTAGCCCCGCGCTGGCTGCCATGTCACATTCGGAAGCCCTGTCTCGTCTCACCTTTGGAGAGAAGAAAACGAAAATGATCAAATGGGCACTTCGAAAAGCGATTGACAAGTTCGAGCGGGAATGGAAATATGACGCCAGTTACATGCGCGACCTCATCGACGCGAGTCCGCGAGCCGCATGGCTGTTCTCCCGCGCTGCCGCCCTCGGACGGTTCCGGCGTAACATCCCCATCGAGCCATGGTACGCCGCCGGTATTACCGCGGTGCGCCACGAAGACTGCGGCCCATGTACGCAGTTGGGTGTCACGATGGCGGAGCGTGCCGGCGTCAGTCCCGCGGTTCTGCGCGCAGTGCTTGCCGATAATCCTGACGCTATGCCGCCGGACGTTGCATTGGTGTGGAAATTTACGCGGGCCACGCTCGCGCACGATGCTTCCGCCGATGAGTATCGGGAGGCAATCGTGAAACGCTGGGGGCAGCTCGGTCTGATTAGTCTGGCCTTTGCCATCACGGCGTCGCGCATCTATCCCACCGTCAAGTACGCAATGGGCCACGGCAAGGCCTGCGTGCGCATCGTGGTGGGGGGTACGCCGATGCTGTTCGACCACGACCGGGCTCCAGCGCGGGCAGATGCGGCATTGCAAACGCGATGAGCTCGGCGGGCCCAATGTCGAATCCGGCCGCAAGCTTCGAGCCGTACCGCCGCCGGCTGCTCGGTCTCGCATACCGGATGCTGGGGTCGATGGCTGACGCCGAGGACGCCGTGCAGGAGACATATTTGCGCTGGCACGCGGCCGACCGCGCCAAAGTGTCGGACGCGAGAGCGTTTCTGATGACCACGACAGCGCGGATTTGTCTCGATATGCTGACTTCCGCGCGCGCACGCCACGAGGAGTACGTCGGTCCCTGGCTCCCGGAGCCGGTCGTCGACACGGCAGCGCTCGCGCCCGACAGCCACACGGAACTGGCCGAGGATTTATCCATAGCACTGCTCCTGACCCTGGACCGGCTGTCTCCGCTGGAGCGGGCTGCCTTCCTGCTGCACGACGTGTTCGACTTCTCGTTCAGCGAAGTTGCGACAACGCTCGACCGGAATGAGGCTGCCTGCCGTCAGCTTGCCGCCCGCGCACGCGCCAATGTGCGCGAGGCCCGGCCGCGCGGCGCCATCGGGCCGCCGGCCCATTCCGGCGAGATCGACGCAAAGCATGAGCAACTCATGTTCGCGTTTGTGGCGGCAACGCGCTCAGGCGATCTCAACGCGCTGACGCGGATGCTCGCCGGCGACGTGCGCATCGTGACGGACGGAGGCGGCAAGGTGGCCGCCGCGCTGAACGTACTCGAAGGCGCCGATCATGCGGCACGGTTCCTGGTTGGCGTCACGCGCAAAGGGTGGCGCGAGGATTTCACGCTTCGCGTCTCGACCATTAATGGGCTGCCCGGTGTCATTCTGGATGGGCCCGAGGGACCGGTGCAGACTACGGCGTTCGAGATTGAGGGCGAGGTCATTCGGGCGCTGTATGTGGTGCGCAATCCGGACAAGTTGCGGCATTTAGCGGCGGCGGAGTCGCACGAGAGCGGCCCAGCATAAGCAAGCAGATGTCGATTCGAGTTGCGGCAATACCCCGCGATTCGGAAGTTACGTGGTGAGGCGGCGTCCAGGTGGACTTCGACACTAATGACTTCCTTCGGGTCGCGTCGATTTCTGCCGGTTGTGGTTTCGCAACCTGAGCGAGCTTGAGGAGCGCTGCCAATGAGAGGTCCTCACGTCATTTTCGAAAAACCCGGGGGAAGGAACCGCTTCAAGGCTTTCCGCACAGCCAGAGAGCCCGGTGCGAAGACGATTCATTCAGGCTATTGTCGAGTCCGAGGCAGAAATTCGCCTGTTTCTTTTGGGGTCGCCGCTCACTCGGCAGGGTTCCTGAAAAAGCACCGGGCGACAAGATCCCCGGCGCCACAAAAAGCAAAGCAGGCGTCCTAACTCGCGTCGGCCGGGCGGACACGGGGATGGAGGCGGGTGCGTTCCACCTCCGCAAGTTTGTTCTGCAGACGGACAAACTCCAGATCCTGCTCAGGCGTGCGGCGGTAAGTGGGATAAGCGATGTTTGTGATCTCCAGGGGATCTGTTCTCAGGTCGTACATCTCCCACTGCACCGGCTTGAGCGGTGGATCGCCGGCGTCGTAATACTTCGCCAGCTTATAACGCTCTTCGCGGATGCTGACGATATGATTCGGCGGCTCGGGATAGGGCGGGCTGGCTTGTCCGGACTGATAATCGTCGTAAGTGAAGACGACGTAGTCCTGCGGCCCGGGCGCCGCCGGATCGAGCACGACTTGCGAGTAG
>DATAZF010000392.1:0-8621 GCA_036272235.1 Bryobacteraceae bacterium
TTCGCCCGGGCCGACGACGACATCACCCGGAGAATATCAAACGCAACGGCTCCCGCCAGATTTCAAACAATGCCACTTAATCTGGCTGAAGCGACGACGCAATGTGGCGCTGGCGATCTTGTCGCGGGAAAACAAAGAACCCCGCCGCCGCAACCAATGTCGGCGTCCGGTCCGCTGAATTAAGTGGCATTCGATGGCAGCCACAGGCGCACCTGAAATACCTCAGGCCGTCAGCGCTTCGAACCGGGTCCCCGCCCGCCGTATCGTCTCGTTCCGCTCGGGCCCGGTCGAAATGCACCCAGCTTCTACGCCCGATTGACGTTCGAGGAACGACACGTATTCCTGAGCGGCCGCGGGAAGCTCGTCCCACTCCGAGATTCCTTTAGTGGAACTCTTCCAACCGGGCAGCGTCTCGAAAACCGGTTCGGCTTTCGCCAGCTCACGCCATGTCGCCGGAATCTCGCAGGTTTCGACACCGTCGATCCGGTACCCGACACAAACCGGGATCTCGTCGAGCTCATCCAGCACATCGAGCTTCGTCAGCACCATACTGTCGAATCCGTTAATCCCTGCCGTGTAGCGAATCAGCGGCACGTCGAACCAGCCGCAGCGCCGCGGACGACCCGTGACCGATCCGAATTCGTGCCCTCTCTTCCGGATCAGCTCGCCCACACCATCTGCCGCTTCCGACGTGAATGGACCGGCGCCAACCCGCGTCGTATACACCTTCGAGATGCCGATGATGCCGTCGATCTTCGTCGGCGGCACGCCGGTACCCGTGCACGCGCCGCCTGCCGAAGCGCTCGACGAAGTCACGAACGGAAATGTTCCGTGATCGAGATCGAGCATCGTGCCCTGCGCGCCTTCGAACAAAAGGTTCCTGCCCGCCGCCCTCGCATCCGCCAGCAGCTTCGCGGTGTCGCAAACCATCGGACGAATACGTTCCGCCGCTTCGCCATATCGCTCGATCACCTGCTTCATGTCGTCGATGACATCTTCGGATTCATCGATGCCGAAGGCGCGAGCACGCGTGCGGTGATCCGCCATGAGGGCCGTAATCGCTCCCGGGAAATAATCGCGGTCCATCAGGTCGGCCATGCGGATGCCCCGCCGCCCGGCTTTGTCCTCGTAGCAAGGGCCGATGCCTTTCAGGGTCGTCCCGATGGCGGTATTTCCCAGTTCCGAAATTTTCTCGACCAGCCTGTGGGATGGAAGCAGAACCTGCGCGCGATTGCTGACGCGCAACTGCTTCTCCACGTCGACGCCGGCGGCCATCAGCTGACCGACTTCCTCGAGGAGCGCAAGCGGATCCACCACCAGCCCATTGCCGATCACCGCCACTTTGCCGGGATGCAGAATGCCGCTCGGGACGAGCCGAAGCACGAATTTCCGCTCGCCGATCAGGATCGTATGCCCGGCATTGTTGCCGCCCTGATAGCGGACGATGTAGTCGAACCGGTCGGCAAGCAGGTCGACCAGCTTGCCTTTTCCTTCGTCGCCCCATTGTGCGCCGAGAATGATAATATTGCTCATCTTGATGTGCGCCCAGGCCCGCATGGCGGGCGAGCAGCGGCCAAACGGGCTATTGTAACGCACTGTGTTACGCTGGCCTCTTATGCAGCTTTCAGGCGTGTTTCTGCAACTTGGCGAAGAGCGCCTGCCACTCTTGTTGCGCGGCATTTCCATTGGGAAACTCAAGACCTTTCAGCTTTACGAGCGCTTCAAAACACGCACTCACCTGACCAAAGTAAATACCGAAAGCCTCCGCAAGGCGGCGGGTCGTTTCTGGGCGCGGCTCAACGAGCATGAAGAGGAGTTCGCCACCGACCTCTCGCAGGCCATCCTGATTTCCCACATGGATATGATTGCCGCGGTGCTCAATTTTCTCGGCGTGCCCAACGAAGAAGGCTTTTTCGCCAAGGATCTGGATGCGAAGCAATATCTCACCGAAGGCTGGCAGGCGCGCGTGTGGGAGCAATTCAAGGCCGAGTACCCGGACCCCCTCCTGCTCTTCTACATTAACCACCTCGACTGGGAGCTCGGCGGAGCGGAGCAGTCCTGGCTGCCGGGTACGCCACCGGCTGAGCTGCCGGCCGCGTAGCTCTTCGCAAAGATGCAGGATTTGATCGACAGCGCTCTCGCGCGAATTGAAGCCGCCTCTACCGCAGCCGATCTGGAAGCGGTGCGCGTCGAAGTCCTCGGCCGCAAAGAAGGCGTCGTCACGCAGCTCAGCAAAGACATGGGCAAGCTCTCTCCCGAGGAGCGCGCCGCCCGCGGCAAGTTCATCAACACCGCCAAACAGTCGCTGGAAGGAGCGTTGGAGCGCCGTAAATCCGCATTCGAGCGTGCCGCGATGGCAAAACGGCTTGATGCCGAATGGCTCGACCTCACCATCCCCGCGCCCGGCGTCAAGCCCGGCAGCCTGCATCCCATAACGCAAATCCAATGGGAAATCGAGGACCTCTTCCGCACGCTCGGCTTCTCGGTGCTGGATGGTCCTGAAGTCGAAACCGACTATTACAACTTTGACGCGTTGAACATTCCGGCTGACCATCCGGCGCGCGACATGCAGGATACGTTCTGGCTCGAAGGTGGAAATCTTCTGCGTACCCATACCTCCCCGGTCCAGATCCGCGGCATGGAAAAACTTGGACCGCCCCTGCGGATGATCGCCCCAGGCCGCGTCTTCCGCAACGAGAGCGTGGACGCCTCCCACGAGCACACTTTCTACCAGCTCGAAGGCATGATGATTGACCGCGACGTCTCGGTCGGAAATCTCATTTACTTCATGAAGACGCTGCTGACCGCGATCTTCCATCGGGAGGTCACGGTGCGTCTGCGCCCCGGCTTCTTCCCGTTCGTCGAGCCTGGTTTCGAGCTGGATATCCGCTGCCTCATCTGCGGCGGCCCCGGTTGCCCGGTCTGCAAGCAAAGCGGATGGGTTGAGTTGCTCCCCTGCGGCCTCGTCAACCCGCACGTGCTCCGGACCAGCGGCATCGATCCCAACGAGTGGAATGGCTTCGCCTTCGGACTCGGCCTGACCCGGCTCGTGATGATGCGCTATGCGATCGACGACATCCGCTGGCTCCAAAGTGGCGACCTCCGCTTCCTGGGGCAGTTCTGAAATGCCCATGACCTGCATCCGCGCATGTCGGGCAGGATGGCATCCTGCGCGGCGGTGGTCCACCGCTGCTGTTGAATAGCATGAAATTCTCCTATAGCTGGATCCGCTCCCTTGTCGACGGCCTCGACATGCCCGCCGAAGCCCTCGAACGCCTCATCACCATGAAGACGGCGGAATGCGAAGGCGTCGAAACCACCGGCTCGCTCCTCGCCGAAGCCGTCGGAGCATCCATCGAAAGCGTCGAGCCGATCCCGGACAGCCACAACGTCAAAGCTATCGTCGACGCAGGCCGCTACGGCCGCAGGACCGTCGTCTGCGGAGCGCCGAATTGCCGGGCCGGTATTCGCACCATCTACGTCCCGCTCGGTGTCAAAGTTGTCTCCGCCGTCGAAAGCGACGGTATGCTCGCCAGCGCGGCGGAACTCGGCATCAACCGCGACCATGCGGGAATCATCGAGCTGCGCGGCGGTCAGGACATCCCTTTTCCCGATAGCGTCATCGAGATCGACAACAAAAGCATCACCCATCGTCCGGATCTCTGGGGACATCACGGGATGGCCCGCGAAGTCGCCGCCATCACCGGCAAGACTCTGCGCGACCCGGTATGGCTCGGGTCGCTACCGGCGCCCGGTGGCCCCGTTCACGTCGAAATCGAGGACCTCAATCTCTGCCCCCGGTACAGCGCCCTCGTCTTCGAAAACGTGACCGTGCAGCCGTCGCCTCTCTGGCTGCAGGCGCGCCTCACAGCCGTCGGACTGAACCCCATCAACAACATCGTCGACCTGACGAACTTCATCATGGCCGAACTTGCCCAGCCCATGCACGCGTTCGACAGGGCGAAACTCAGCGGCGAAACGATCTGGGCGCGGCCTGCTCGTGAAGGCGAATCCATCGTCGCCCTCAACGATGAAGCGTATACACTGGCGCCGTCGAATCTTGTCATCGCGGATGCGACGGGCCCCATCGCGATCGCAGGCGTCATCGGCGGCAAAGACAGCGCAATCTCGGGCAGCACCACCTCGATAGTTCTGGAAGCCGCCAATTTCAACGCCGCCAGCGTTCGCAAAACCTCCGCGGCGCTCAAGCTCCGAACCGACGCCTCCATGCGCTTCGAAAAAGCGCAGGATCCGCTCAACACCGCCCGAGCGCTCGCCCGCGCGATGGACCTGCTGCCGATCCTCTCGCCCGGCATTCGTCTCGTCGGCGGCCTTGCGGACCGCTCGGCTTCATTGCCCGAACCCAAACCAATTTCTCTCGATCTCGTTTGGCTCGGACGCAAGCTCGGCCGCGTGATCGACCCCGCCGGCGTAATCCGCATCCTCGAGAGCCTGCAGTTCAAAGTCGCCGAAAGCGCCGGTGAACTCACCGTCACCCCTCCCTCCTGGCGCGCGACCAAAGACGTGGCCATGCCCGACGACCTGGTGGAAGAGGTCGGACGCATGATCGGCTACGATTCGATCGAGCCGCGGCCGCCGCTGATTCCGTGCGCGCCCTCCTTCGATCCGCCGGAGCGCGAATTCCTCCGTGGCACGAGGCGCCTGATGGCGGCGCGTGGATACACGGAAGTCTCGAACTACTCGTTTATCAGCGAAGAAGAAGCCCGCCGCTTCGACTTCGCCATCGACGACCATATTCGCGTCCTCAACCCCATCGCCGCCGGACAGGAATTGCTGCGCACATCGCTCCTGCCAGGCATTCATCGCAACATCGCCGCGAACGCAAAACACTTCGACGAGTTCCGCCTCTTCGAAATCGGCCGGGAAATTCACACCGCCGGCGGTAAGCCGGAAGAGCGCCAGCACCTGATGGCCGCGATCTTCGGAGAGACAGGGCTCTTCGAATTGAAACGCGCCGCCGAATGCCTCGCGCCCGGACTTCGTGTACGAGCCGCCGAGTCGCCGCGGACCTGGGAACACCCCGCGCGTTGCGCCGAGCTCTGGTGGCAGGGCCGCGAAATCGGGCGGCTCAGCGAACTGCATCCCGATCTGGTCGAATCCGGGCGTGCGTCGGTGCTCGACCTCGATCTGGCGTTGCTGCAGGAACTCGCGCCGCGCCGCGCTGCTTACTCTCCTGTGCGCAAATTCCCCACCAGCGCGTTCGATCTCTCGGTCATCGCCGGCGAGAGAGAGTTGGCGGGGACGCTCGAACTGGAAATCCGCCGGTTCGCGGGTGAACTGGCCGAGAAGGTTGAATATGTCCGCGAATATCAGGGCGAAAGACTTCCGGAAGGCAAAAAGAGCGTGTCGTTCCGAATCGTCGCGGGAGCTCCCGACCACACCTTGACCGCGGCGGAGATCACGGATCTGCGCGCCCGCATTATCGACGGCCTGACCTCCCTCGGCTACGAGCTTCGCATCTGACCCGCACCAGCTCAATTTCACAAATGGCAGATGAACAGCCTGGCCGGCCGCCAATCGTCCGCGGATTCACATTCCTTTGGCAGTTCTACCCGCCGTACAACCCCGGATGCGCCTCCCGCATCTGCTCCGCCACCGCACGCGCCGCCTGAATTTGCACGAGCGCACCCTTCCCAATCCCAGGGCACCATTCGCCCGTCTTCTTCCAGTTCTTCTTGTTCCCTTTCTCCACCAGCTCCGGCCAGTAAGGGAACGACGCGCACTGCAATGGCTTCGCCGGGTGCACCGAGCACCCGCCATCCTTCAGGAACTCGCACTGCGCATGTCTCGGAACGCGCAAACGGCGCAGATGCCGCGTGCGATAAACATAGCGCTCTTCGAAAGCCGCCGTCTTCATTCGCAAAAAGGCCGCCAGCCGCGGAATATCTTCTTCCGTCAGGTACACAAACCCCTGCTGCTCACAACATTTGGTGCAGCCGGACTGACACTCAAAGCGCATAAAGTGCACCAAGTATAGCCGCTACAATCGAACAATGTCCGACAACCAGCCCGACAATCAGAACGATGTTCAAACCGACCGCGCGATGGGCTTTGCCACACGCTCTCTGCATGCCGGGCAGAAACCAGACGCCGCCACCGGCGCCCGCGCCGTTCCGATTTACCAGACGACATCGTTCGTGTTCGAGAACTCCGAACACGCCGCCGCGCTCTTCGGTCTGCAGCAGTTCGGCAACATCTACACCCGCATCATGAACCCGACCACCGCCGTATTCGAGGAGCGCATCGCCGCTCTCGAAGGCGGTGTCGCCGCGCTCGGCGTCTCGAGCGGACAGGCCGCCCAGTTCCTCGCGCTTACCAGCCTGATGCAGGCGGGCGATCACATGGTTGCAGCCGCTACGCTTTATGGCGGCACTTACACGCAGTTCGCCGTCTCCTTCCAGCGCCTCGGCATCGAGACAACCTTCGTCGAGCCGGACGATCCGGAAAACTTCCGCAAGGCCATCCGCCCCAACACGCGCGCCCTCTACGGCGAAACCATTGCCAATCCGCGCATGAACATTCTGGATATCGCGAAGGTGGCGGCGATCGCGCATGAGCACAACATCCCGCTCGTTATCGACAACACGCTGGCGTCGCCTTATCTCTGCCGGCCGATCGAACATGGCGCGGACATCGTGGTCCATTCGGCGACCAAGTTTCTCGGCGGCCACGGCAATTCAATCGGCGGCGTCATCGTCGATAGCGGCAAATTCGACTGGAAGAAGGGTCACTTTCCGCAAATCAACGACCCGAGCCCCGGCTATCACGGGATGCGCTTCAGCGAAGTCTTCGGCAACATCGCGTTTATCATCAAAGCGCGGGTGGATGGTCTGCGCGATTTCGGGACCAGCCTGAGCCCGTTCAATTCTTTCCTCTTCATTCAGGGAATCGAGACGCTCGGCCTGCGTATGCAGCAACACTGTGAGAACACTCTTGCGGTGGCAAAGTGGCTGGAGAAGGATAAGCGCATCGGCTGGGTCAACTACCCCGGGCTTGCCTCGAGTAAATACAACAAGCTCGCCAGCCAGTATTTGCCAGGCGGATGCGGCGCCGTCCTGACCTTCGGCATTCTCGGCGGCGGGAAAGAAACGGGAAGCAGGTTCGTCGATCGGCTGAAGCTCTTCTCTCATCTCGCCAACATCGGCGATGCCAGGAGCCTGGTGATTCATCCGGCCTCGACCACACACCAGCAGCTTTCCGACGATGAACAGAAAGCTGCGGGCATCACCCCCGATCTGGTTCGTCTGTCGGTAGGGATAGAGGACCTGGACGACATCCTCTGGGATCTCGATCAGGCGTTGGGTTAGGCCTGGATCTTACACGCCCAATGCGGCCCTTATAACCAGAAATAAAGTTCCAATAACCAGGAGAGGCACGACAGCCACGCCCACAACCATACCCAGAAGATAGAACGAGTCCGGCACGTGCATCGAAATCATATGGGAAGGTCCTTTCCCGGTTTGTCGAGCATTTCTGTAACCGTAAAACGCCGCCCGTGGCGATACTCACACTTCCTGTACCCTCAGGCGTTACCGACGCTGGTTACGGACTCGATCTTTCCATCCACCCCAAACAGGAACACGCTGGTCCCCGCCATCATTTCTTTCCCTTCGCCATTCGCCGCGCTCCAGTCCGCCAGCACAGTTCCCTGGCAGTGCCGCACCGCGCCTTTGCGAGCCAGACTGATTCCTTGCATGAAGCGCATCGCAGCGCCGGTGTGCGCCACAAGGTCGTCGAGGCCTTCGAGCAGACTGAAGCGGTCCCGAAACCGGATGCTCTGCGTGACGACCCGCCGGAACGACTCCTCGCGCGCCTTGTCGTCGCTAACGGACCATCCCGCGTACCACCCATCTACGGCCGCGGCGGCGTTCGCAAAGGCCTCATTCGCCACGACATTGCTGAACAGCGACAGCTGGAAGCGCCAACCCTGTACGTGCTCGTCGCGCGGCGCTGCTTCCGGAAACTCATGCTGCAGATGGAGTCGCGTCCCTTCGACATCCGGTTCCAACCGGATCGTCACCCGCGACGCCCCAGGCGGAAACGGCTTGCCGCTCGCGAAGCCATACGTGAAAACGATTCGCGATGGCGCGGTGACTTCCACCACTTCACCGAGACTTTCCGCGGCTCCGCCCGCATGGCGGATGTAGACCTTCCCGCCGGGCGTGGACTCAATTGTAGAGCCGGCGCCCCACCAACTGGCCCATCGTGCGCTGTCCGTGAAATACCGGAAGACTGTCTCCGGTTTCGCTTTGATCACAACCGTTCGTTCGAGTTGGTATGGCAGTTCCGGCATAAGCTCCTCACTGATCTTGTTTTTTGCGATGCGGCCCGCGCCGCGATTCTTCCAGCTCGGCGGCGAGCTTAAGCTTCCAAAGCGCGTCGTCCCACATCCGCTCCAGAATTTCCCCCATCGCGCCAAGCGCCTCCCGCCGCGCTTTATAGAACCGGTTCCGCTGCTGCGTCCTCGCCTCGATCACTCCGGCCTTGAGCAGTGCCTTCAACTGCAGCGAAACGGCGCCGAATGTGACGTCGGGCATCGATTGGTGAATCGCGCCCGCGGTCAGTTCTTCATTCCACACAAGACGCAGAATCTCCCGCCG
>DATAZF010000393.1:0-7442 GCA_036272235.1 Bryobacteraceae bacterium
CGGCTCGATCTGAGCGCCAGTGACACTCGGGATAAAAAACGGCGCGGCCTACTTCTTCTTGTCGTCGATGATGAAGATCTTTTCGCCGCGACCAGCGAATTTCAAACGCTGGCGGATTTCGATTTCCTGCTCCCCCGGATCTTTCTGCAGCCGCAAAATCCGCTCCTGCTTCTGCTCGATCTCGCGGTGCATCCGCTCGTTGGTGATTTCGTACTCCTGCACCTGCCGCCGCTTTTCGATCAGCCCCGGGATCCCGTTCGGGCCGCGCAACGCGACAAACGCATAGACAACTCCGAGTAACACGATAAATGCATACAAGGTTCTCACAATCGATATCTTCATCGGATGAGTCGGGAAATAAAAGTATCGAGAGATAATAGTAACACTGAAAGTAAGTGGTGTTCCATGACTTTCAAACAATTTTAAGATCGTATGACAAACAAAATCGTAGTCTTCAATACCTGCGGATCGGCCGAGGAAGCCGAGCGTCTGGCCCGCTTGCTGGTCGATCAGCGCCTCGCCGCCTGTGTCACCGTAATTTCGCCGGTGAAGAGCTTTTACCGCTGGAACGGCGCGTTGATGGACTCTGAAGAGTGGCTGCTTTCGATCAAGACTTCGCGCGCGCTTTTCGACAGACTGCGCGCAGCGCTCGAGTCCGCTCATTCCTACGACTTACCCGAGGTTATCGCGTTGCCGGTCGTGGAAGGCTCGGCGAACTACCTGTCGTGGATTGACCGCGAGTTACAATCTGTGGATATCGAGTAACACATGCCGCGAATTCGCGTACTTATCTTCGATATGGATGGAGTTATCATCGATTCCAATCCAGTCCACCGCCTCGCCTGGGAGCAATACACGCGGCGAAACGGCGTCGAGATGACCGACGCCATGCAGCAGCGAATGTACGGGAAGCGCAACGATGAAATCATCCGCGGCTTTCTGGGCGATCACTTGACCGACGCGGAGGTCTTCGCCCACGGCGCCGCCAAGGAAACGTTCTATCGGGAACTCATGGGTCCGCGGGTCGCGGAGTCGCTCGTCCCCGGAATACGGGAGTTTCTGGAAAGCCAGCGAAATCTGGAGCTCGCCGTCGCCAGCAACGCTGAAGCTGCCAATATCGACTTCGTGCTGGATGGCGCCGGGCTTCGGCCTTTCTTCCGCTTCATCATTGACGGCCACCAGGTAGCCAGACCGAAGCCGCATCCTGATATTTATCTTGCGGTTGCGGCGGCCCTGGGGGCGTCTCCGGCGGATTGCATTGTCTTTGAAGACTCTTATGCCGGGGTCGAGGCCGGGTTGGCCGCCGGAATGCGTGTCGTGGGCGTCACGACGACCCACGATGACCTGCCGGGCGTATCCCTGCGGATTCGCGACTTCGAGGATCCGGCTCTCGACAACTGGCCTGCTACCCTGATGACATAAACCACGGCAATTGGTCTGGTTCCACCGGTGGAGTGTGTTACACTGGCGTTGATACAAAACGGGAAAAAGAGAAAAAGGCAGAAGGAGTAGTAACCTTTAGATGGCATTGGTGGCAGAAGCAAAACGGCAGATTGTAGCCCGGAATCAAAATCACAAGTCCGACACCGGGTCGCCGGAAGTGCAGATCGCGCTGTTGACGGACCGCATCGTTCAGTTGACTCAGCACTTCAAAACGCATCAAAAAGATCATTCTTCGCGCCGGGGTTTGTTGAGCCTCGTAGCCAGGCGCCGCAGGTTGTTGACATATCTTAAGGTCAATAATCCCGAGCGCTACAAGAGTGTTCTCACAAAGCTTTCGATCCGCCACTAGTATTGTCAGGGTCGTTACTCGAAGCAGTGGTTTTTACACTCGCCTCGCGGTCCATTCCGGGCCGCGAAAGACAGGCCTGTGCGGCTGATGTCCGAATTTTTCGGCGTCATGCTTGGCCGCCGGTTCCTCCTGTCGACTCCAGCTCTCGTTCAAATCAAGAATCGGCCGGGATTCCGGCAGAGCCGCCGGTACTCCGGCAGAGAAGGACGTGCAGGGATGTACCTGCCACAGAATAGATGAAATTACACAAGTTTGAAGTCGATCTCGACGGTCGCGCACTGACGATCGAGACTGGCAAGCTCGCCAAGCAGGCGGGCGGTTCCGTCGTGGTTCGCTGGGGTGATTCGGTGGTGCTGGTGTCCGCGACCGCCGCGCCGCGTCCCAAACCCAACCAGAGCTTTTTCCCGCTGACCTGCGACTATCGCGAATACACGTATGCGGCCGGCAAAATCCCGGGCGGGTACATCAAGCGCGAAGGCCGGATGTCGGAGAAGGAAACCCTGACCAGCCGTATGATCGACCGGCCGATGCGGCCACTGTTTCCCGAGGGTTACCTCAACGAAACGCAGATCATCGCAATGGTGTTGTCGGCTGATCCCGAACACGACCCCGGCATTCTCGGAATCGTAGGCGCGGGCGCCGCGCTGGCCATTTCCGATATTCCGTTCCATCATCTGGTGAGCGCGGTGCGCGTCGGTATTGTCGATGGGAAGTATGTCGCCAACCCGACCTACACGGAGACACGCGCTTCGAAGCTCAACATGATCGTGGCGGGCAGCGATCAGGGCATCGTCATGGTCGAAGCCGGCGCGCAGCAGGTTTCCGAAGAGGAAGTCATCGGCGGCCTCGAACACGGGCTCGCCGCATGCAAAAAGATCATCGATGTTTTGAAGCAACTGGTGGCGGCGGCGGGAAAGAAAAAGAAAGAATTCGTCGCCAAAGAGCTCGATGCGGAACTGGTGGCTTCGATCGACAAAAAGATCCGCGCCGAGCTGATCGATGCGCTGAACACGAAGAAACACGACAAGTTGGAAAGCTACGCCCGGGTCGACGCCCTGCACGATCGTGTGGTCGAAGAGGCGGGCGAAGAGAAAAAGGACGAGGCCGACAAGGTCTTCAAGAACCTGAAGGAACGCGTGTTCCGCGACGAAATGCTGGAAGCCCGGCGTCGGCCGGACGGCCGTGCCTTCGATGAGATTCGCACCATCTGGGGCGAAGCCGGCGTTCTGCCCCGTACCCATGGATCAGCCGTCTTTACGCGCGGCGAAACACAGGCGCTGGTAACCGCCACGCTTGGCACTAAAGACGACGAGCAGCGCATCGAAATGCTCGAACCCGGTGAGACGTTCAAGCGTTTCATGCTGCACTACAATTTCCCGCCGTTCAGCGTCGGCGAAGTGGGCTTCATGCGTGGACCCGGCAGGCGCGAAATCGGCCACGGCGCGCTGGCGGAACGTGCGGTCTCCGCCGTGCTTCCCGATGAGGCGAAGTTCCCCTACACCGTCCGCATCGTCAGCGACATTCTGGAATCGAACGGTTCGAGCTCGATGGCGACCGTTTGCGGCGCGAGCCTCGCGCTGATGGACGCCGGCGTGCCGATCTCGGCTCCGGTCGGCGGCGTGGCAATGGGTTTGGTTAAGGAAGGCGACAAGTACGCCATCCTGACCGACATCGCGGGCGCCGAAGATCATTACGGCGACATGGATTTCAAAGTCGCTGGCACGAAAGATGGGATCACCGCCCTGCAGATGGATATCAAGGTCGCGAATGTGACGACCGAGCTGATGAAGGAAGCGCTGGAACAGGCGCGCCGCGGCCGGCTCCACATTCTCGACAAGATGGCCGAGGTCCTTCCGGAAACTCGTGGAGATATGTCGCCGTACGCGCCGCGTATTTACACGGTGAAGATCCCGCAGGACAAAATCCGAGACGTCATCGGACCAGGCGGCAAGGTCATTCGCGGCATCATCGAGCAGACCGGCGTGAAGATCGACGTGGAAGACGATGGCACGGTTCACGTCGCGTCGAACGATCCGGAGGCCGCGAAGAAGGCACTGCAGATCATCGGCGATCTCACTGCGAGCGCCGAACCCGGAAAGACGTACCTTGGGAAGGTCGTACGGATCGTCGACTTCGGCGCATTTGTCGAAATCTTCCCCGGCACGGACGGCTTGCTGCACATCAGCGAAATCGCCGAAAACCGTGTTAAGGAAGTCCGTGACGAACTGAAGGAAGGCGATCAGATTCTGGTCAAGGTCATCGGACTGGAAGGCAACAAAATCAAGCTCAGCCGGAAAGCGGTACTTCGCGAACAGCGCGACAAGCTGAAGTCCGTCAAAGAGTAAACAGTAGTTCGGCAGAAAGCGGGCCCGTTTATCCAGCGGGTCCGCTTTTTTATTTGGCCGCTTTGATCTGTTCCGCATCGTGCACCGCGCGGAAATACGCGACGGTCAGCCGCATTCCCTCTTCAAGACTTACGACGGGCTCCCAGCCCAGCACCATTCGAGCTTTCGTGATATCGGGACGCCGCTGCTTCGGATCGTCTTTCGGCAACGCCTCATTGGTGATCGCGGATTTACTGCCGGTGAGCGCTTGAATGGTTTTCGCGAAATCGGCTATTGTCATCTCCACCGGATTTCCGAGATTTACCGGATATTCTTCATCAGACAGCAGAAGCTTGTACAGACCGTCTACCAGATCGCTGACGTAACAGAAACTTCGCGTCTGGGAGCCGTCGCCGAACACGGTCATCGGTTCGCCCTTAAGCGCCTGGTCCACGAACGCCGGCACGACACGGCCGTCGTTCAGTTTCATGCGCGGGCCATAAGTGTTGAAGATACGGGCGATGCTCGTGCGCACGCCCCGGCTTCGGTGGTATGCCATCGTGAGCGCCTCGGCGAAGCGTTTGCTCTCGTCATAGCACGATCGCGGACCCACCGGATTCACATTACCCCAATAACTTTCAACCTGCGGATGCACGGCCGGGTCGCCGTAGGCTTCCGAGGTGGAAGTCAGCAGGAACTTTGCACCTTTCTTTTGCGCCAGCTCCAGCATCTTTCTGGTTCCGAGAGATCCGGCGTCAAGGGTTTCTATCGGGTACGTCATGTAGTCCCTGGGGCTCGCCGGAGACGCCATGTGCAGCACGAAATCCACCCCGGATTCGACCTCGCACGAAACCGAGACGTCTTTGATTCTGAAATCAAAATGCGGGTGGCTTCGCAGATGGTCCAGATTTCGTTCCATCCCTGTAATCAGATTGTCGAGCGCCACCACTGCAATACCTTCGGCAAGCAGTCGATCGCACATGTGCGATCCAAGAAAGCCTGCTGCCCCTGAGACGACCGCGCGCGTCACTGGTCGTGTACCCTCAGTTTTCTCGCGGACACGGTTCTGGATACAAGATTCATCTTGTCAGGCTCTCAATGCAGAACTCTCTTAATTTCCGATTTGGAGTTTAACCTGCCCGGCCTTCCGCTACATGAAGCGGCCGGAATACGCGCGCAGGATGGTGGCGCGAGGAAGACATTCTCCTCACCCGATCTGATCTTATCGAAAGACATATAAGTACTGAATAAAATTCCTGACAAAAAAGGTTGATGAAGTACCAGGGGGATGATCCGGGGAGCGGTGCCGGGCTGGCCAGCCTGCACTTCGCTGGCGTGTTCCGGATGCCTGCGGATGCTAGATTCACAGTGTAGATTCCATGCTCGCGCCCAGCCTGCCGGAGAAAATCATCCTCGCGATTCTGCTTGTCTTGTCGCTGGCCGGCTTCTGGTATCGGTTCCGGCGGGTTCTTCAGGTGATCGCGGCGGCCAAACCCGATTCCGGGTTCCAATTGGGCAATCTCGCCCCTCGCGTACGCGATTTCGTTTGGGAAGTTCTTCTTCAAGGTAAGGTGATTCAGCAGCGCCCTGCCGCCGGACTCGCCCACGCCTTCGTGTTCTGGGGCTTCTGCGCTTTCGCCCTGATCACGATCAATCACGTTGCGACCGGCTTCGGCCTGCCGTTCCTTTCGCGCACGGACGGATTGGGCCGCTTCTACTTCGGCTTTGTCGCGGTATTCGCTGCCGCTGTCGCCATATCGATTACTTATCTGGCGATTCGGCGTTTCATCGCGCGGCCTGTATGGCTGGGAAAAATCTCGCCGGAATCCGGCGTGATCGCGGGTCTGATCTTTGTGCTGATGATCTCGTATCTTGCGAACCTCTGGTATCCGGAGGATGCGGCAGCGGGACATGCGGCGTGGTGGATCCACACTCTCGCGCTTTTGGTGTTCCTGCCCCTCGTGCCGCATACCAAGCACCTGCACCTCGTCCTGAGCCCGGCGGCGATTCTGTTGAAGCGGCCGTCGTTCAGCGATATCCCGAAACTGGCGGATGATGAGGACTTCGGGCTGGTGTCGGGCAAAAACGTCACGCGCCTCGATGCGCTGCAGGCCTTTTCGTGCGTGGAGTGCGGACGTTGTACCGAGCACTGCCCGGCGTACAACACAGGCAAGGTGCTGAATCCCAAAGAGGTGATCCTCGGCCTTCGCACCTATCTGAACACGGATGGGCCGGCTTCGGAAACGCCACTGCTGGGCCCGCACATTTCAGAAGAAGCTGTCTTCCAATGCACCACCTGCGGCGCGTGCGAGTTCCAGTGTCCCGTCGGCATCCAGCACTTGCCCATCATGATCGGTCTCCGCCGCGGCGCCGTGAACACGGGCGCGTGGGAGGACTCTTACGGCACGAAGCTGTTCCTTACGATGGAACGTAACGGCAACTCCCTCGGCATCGCTTCAAGCGAGCGCCAGAACTTCATCGAGAAGAATCAGCTTCCGATATTCAATGGCACGCAGGAGTATTGCCTCTGGCTCGGCTGTATGGGCGCGTACGATCCGGCGGGGCGCGAGACGATTCTGGCGCTGGTCAAAGTGCTCCGGCATCTGGAGATTACGTTTGGCGTTTTGAAGAAAGAAAAATGTAATGGGGACCCCGCGCGCCGCCTCGGCAACGACCTGCTGTTCACTACACTCGCGCAGGAAAACATGGAGACGATCGCGACGGACAAGCCAGTGAAAATGCTGAGCATTTGCCCGCATTGTGTGCGAACGATGAGTGTCGATTGGCAGGAAGCGGGGCAGACCGTCGCCATCGAGCACCACACGGAGCTTCTTGCCCGCCACAGCGCCCGCCTGCCGGTTGCGCCCGACGGCGATCGAGACAAAGTCGTCTATCACGATCCCTGTTACCTCGGCCGCTATCGTGGTGTCTACGACGAACCGCGTGAAGTTCTTGCTCAATCGGTGGATGTCGTCGAAGCTCCACGGCATCGCGAGCGATCGTTCTGCTGCGGGGCCGGAGGTGGACAGATGTTTCTCGGCGAGGAAAAAGGAAAGCGCATCAACACGACGCGTGCTGAAGAACTGGTGTCTACCGGCGCAGGCACAGTGGCCGCGGCGTGTCCCTTCTGCGCTTCGATGTTCCGGGACGCTTTGAAGACGGTTTCCGCGACACCGCCTCAATTGCTCGACGTCGTGCAGATTGTGGCGCGCCGGCTGTAGTCCGGGTCGCGTTCCAAAGTGTTAAGTTAGCTGTTTGACGAAAACCGAAGCAGCCATGCCCCGTCTCGAATGGAGCGAGACACCTGACCGCCGCGAAGCGTTCCA
>DATAZF010000394.1:0-6278 GCA_036272235.1 Bryobacteraceae bacterium
AACGCGCGCAAACAATCGCCCGTGGTTGCATCCGTCCGCAGCCGCCCCTCAATCGTGCTCACCAGTTGATGCAGTGTCTTGTAACTCTCCACCTCCATCAATCGCGGCACACGCACACTTCCCACCTCACACACACGCGACAGGTCGTGCCGCACAAGATCCACAATCATCAGATTCTCGGCTCGGTAGCGAACGTCGGTCGCCAAAAGCTCACGTAGCCGTGCGTCTTCGCCGGCATCGTCGCCGCGCCGCACTGTCCCTTTGATGGGCCGCGATTCCGCTATTCGATCGCGATCGATCCGCAGGAAACATTCCGGCGACGACGACGCCACTTGAATATCGTCCAATTGCAGAAACGCCGAGTAAGGCGCCGGATTCACCCGCCGCAGCGTCTCGTAATAATCGAGCGCGGGGATTTCCGTTTCGAAGCAAACCTTGTTCGTCAGACAAAGCTCATAGCTCTCGCCGGCCTCGATGAGCGAGATACACTTCCGCACCCGGTCCAGATATTCGGAGCGCGCCATCGCGTACCGCGCAGCCGGACGCTCGCGAGTCCAGCGGCGCGGCGCTGTGGCTGTACTGATGCCCGAAATTCCGGATTCGATGCCGCCGGCCCACTCTTCGCAGCCGACGACGTATAGCGCGTTCTCCTCGTGATCGATCGCGAGGAAGTTCTCGACTCGCAGCAGTAATGAATCCGGCAGTGGCGACGGATGCTTGTGCCGCTGCCCGCACTCATATCCAAAGTAGCCGACGTATCCCCCCGTAAATGGGAGCGGAAGCTCCGCACCGCCGCCGCCATCCTTCAGCAACGCATCGACCCGCTCGAACGCATCGCGATGCACAATATCCGACGCACCCATGTACGAGAAGCGGCTGCGCCCGGTCACAAGTGAACTATCCAGCCAGAAGGCGTACTTTTCGTGTGAGAACAGCTGCCGGAACAACACCTCAGGCGGCCACACCATCGGAAGCCTGCGAACTCTGGCAGAACTTTCGGAATGTGCAGCCACGGCCTTCCCGCGTATCTTCGGAACGTCCAGGCCCGGCGTCAGAAAGTTCCGCAGCAACTCGCGCCCGTACTCACTCGCGACCGACTCCGGATGAAACTGCACTCCCCACAGAGGCCGCGTCATATGCCGCAAAGCCATCAGCGTCCCATCGTCTGCCCACGCGATCTTCCGTAACTCCGCGGGCAACGGCTCGATCACCGCCAGCGAGTGATAGCGGATTGCCGAAAAACGTTTTGGGATCCCCTGAAACAGAACGTCACCGGTGTGGACGATCTCACTTGCCCGCCCATGCACCGGCGCAACCTGCCGCACTTCGCCGCCGAACAGACGGGCAATCCCCTGATGCCCCAGACAGACGCCCAGCACCGGCACTGTCGCATTCAGTATCGCGTCCCGCGAAACACCGAAATCCCGCTCACGGTCCGGCCGCCCCGGCCCCGGCGAAATAATGATGCGATTGAAATCGAGCCGCTCGATCTCCGTCCAGGTCATCTCGTCGTTCCGGATGACAATCGGAATCTCGCCTGTAATCTCCGCCACTGCGTGGACCAGATTGAACGTGAACGAATCGTAGTTATCGACGATAAGCGCTGGCAGTTGTCTTACCTGTGTTCAACGTAATCCGCGGGAGTCAGAACATCAACTTCAATCCGAACTGGATCTGCCTCGATGTTGTAACCGTGCTCGTGATCAATCCGGCCGACGGACTCACCAGACCGTTCGAAAACACGATCGCATTGGGCGTTCCGAAGTTAGCCCGGTTCTGTACATTGAAACACTCCGCCCGGAACTGCAGGTTCATTCGCTCGGAAATCGCGATCCGCTTGAAGAGCGACAGATCCACGGTCCCGAGCCCCGGCCCGGTGTAAACGCCCCGGCCCAATGTGCCCCACGTTCCAGGCGCAGACAGCACAAAAGCATTCGGATTAAAATACTGATTCGGATTGCCCGTAATAACCTGCCCGTTGAATGCCGGATTGATCGATGGACGATCCGGATTTCGCGTGTCGCCGTCGCCCGAGCGGTTGGATCCATCCTGGGGCGTGAGCGGGAACCCGCTCAGCACGGTGGCAATTCCGTTCAGTTGCCACCCGCCGATCAGCTGTTGAGCGAACCCGCCGGCATTGTTGGCGAACATCTTGCCCTTGCCGAAAGGCAGCTCGTAACTGCCCGAGATACTGGCCTGCTTGCCAACATTCAACGCTGACGGACCCCAATCCCGCGACAAGTCATTCCGGTCCATAATCATCTGCGCCTGGTTATTCGCCTGCGCCCCCGTGAATGCCGAGTTCATGTCCAGATTCCGCGACCAGGTGAAGTTACCGCGTAGCTGCAATCCATGGCGAAGCCGGTGACTGACATCCACCTGCAGCGCGTTGTAACTCGTGTTTCCCTCTGTATACCAGAAGAAGCCCGCGCCCAGATACGGGTTCGGCCGCGTCGCCTGCACCGGAATATACTGTGCGCCCTGCGGCACATTGCCTTTCGTCGCGCCATTTCCGCCCGACGCGCAACCTGCCGCGGACTGGCAAATCTGCGCCGGAATGCTGTTCGGATCCAGACTCACAAATCCGTGGTAGCCGTGCGACCCCACATAAGAAACCCGCAACACTGTGCTCTCACTCAGTTGCTGCTCGAGGCGCAGGTTCCATTCCTCGACAGTCGGCGTTTTCGCATCTGCCTGCACCCCTTGCGGAGCGAAAGTCGTGCAGGGTGTCGGCACTCCCGGGCCGCATGACGGCGGCGGCAGCACACCTGGCGTCACCGGCAGCAGCGGCAGCAACGCGCCCGCATAGGATGCCGAACCGTTCGCCGGAGGCAGCGAATTCATCAAAAAGCTCAAGTCGTCGATCAGCGAATAGTACGTGCCGAAGCCTGCGCGGATAGAGGTCTTGCCGTTTCCATAGGGATCCCAGGCCAGCCCGACCCTCGGAGCCAGCAGCTTCTTTGCATTGTTTTTCGCAAATAGAGAGCTGGATGTGGTCGGCGTCGTCAACAGCACGCCACTGCTGTCAGTGACGTAGTTGGCAGCCCTGCCGGAAGGCTCATTCCAACCAGTAGTAAATTCGTCCCGCAGCCCAAGGTCAATCGTCAAATTCCTGCGCAACCGGATAGTATCCTGCACGTAACTCGCGCCGAACAGGCTGCGCCAGCCCAGTTCGTTCGGATCCGGCACGACCTGAAATGTCGTTACGGTCCCGGCAAGGAAGGTCGCGAGAGACGCGAACGCTGCCACACCCGTCGTGCGGGAAGCGCCGTTTTCGTTGTCCTGCACCCGCTGATACCAGACCCCGAAGCTGATCTGGTGCCGGCCCTTGGTCATCTGCACGTCGTCGGAAAAAGTAAACAGGTTGCGCCGGTTCCAGACGTTGGCGGCATTGTTCGGCCCCGCCGCCGTAAGCGCGGCCGATCCGGTCGTCGTGTTTCCGCCGCCGATGGTAATTCCGCCGGGTCCCTGACCGGTAACAAATGACAGGCTCGGACTAAACGATCCCAGCGAAACCGGATCCAGATTGTAAGCCGCGCGCGAGAAACCAGCCCGGAAGGTATTGAGCATCGCGGGCGACAAGATATGCGTCTCCTGTATGCTGGCGACCTGATTGCGCAGTGTCGAATAGGACGCGAACAGCGGATCCGCGACCGGTATCAGACTGTTGCCGTCGTCAATCGTGTAGGAGGCCGTCAAGGAATCCCGGTCGCTCAGCACATAATCTGCGCGCGTGGTGCCGAAATCCTCGCGGACATGGGAGAGCGGATGGTTGAACGACAAGGCCGCACCGCTGGCGACACCGCCGACCACCAGTTCAGGACCGTTCGCGTCCGGCCACAAGCTCATATACTTCAACATCCCGGGGTTCAAGTTCGCGGGCGTCGAATACATGCCGGTTGTGGCGCTCGGCAGTTGCCCCAGGCGGACCTGCGCGTCGGGCACAACCGTCACATTGCTCAGCGCCAGCGATTGCCGGAATCCCTCATAGTTTCCGAACAGGAACAGCTTGTCTTTCTTCACAGGCCCGCCCAGAGACCCGCCGAACTGATTACGACGGAAAGGCGGAATTGACCCCTGATCGAAATAGTTTTTGGCATCGAGGTCGCTGTTGCGAAGAAACTCGAAGACCGAGCCATGCAGCGCGTTGGTACCGGACTGAGTTACCACGGTCACCTGCGCGCCCGCCCGCTTGCCGAATTCCGCCGAATAGGTATCGCTGAGCACGTTTAATTCACGCACCGCGTCGATTCCGAGCAACTGGCCGCTAACGCCCCCAGGTGTGATCGCCAGTTGGCTCGACCCCGTATACTCGATCCCGTTTAGCAGGAAAATGTTCTCCGATGGACGCCTGCCCGCTACCGTGAACGTATTGCCGTTGCTTGTGCTCGTATTGGCGCTCTTCAGCCCGAAGTTGATCGCTCCGGGGTTCAGGGCGATAAGGTTGTCAAAGCTGCGCCCATTGAGCGGAAGATCTTTCACCTCGCGCTCGTCCACCACGCCCGACACCGATGAGGTAGTCGTATTCACCACGGGAGTTTCCGCCAGAACCGTGATCTGCTGCGTCAATTCGCCAACTTCGAGCTGCAGATTGACCACGGCTTCCTGACCCACTTCCAGATTGATCCCCGTTCGCACGATGGACTTGAAGCCCATCTTCTCGGCCTTCACTTCCTGCGCGCCCACAGGTAGAGAAAGGATCTTAAAATCGCCGGATTGATCGGTTGTCGTCGTGCGAGTCGCGCCCGTCTCAAGGCTCTTCACCGTGACCGTCGTGCCGCCAAGACCACCGCCGGTGGCATCTTCAATTTTGCCGGAAATTGCCGCGGTCACCTGTGCATTCGCCAAACCGCAGCCTGCTGCTGCCGCTATGAAAAGGAGCGCGAATAACTTTCTCATCAAGACCTCTCTTTGAGTTCCAGGTTACTACATCGACCCTTCAGTTGCCTTTGCCCAGGTAGTAAAACCGCGCCATGAAAAGCGCCGTCAGCCCGTAGACCATCCAGTTCACCTGCCCAAACCTCCCACGCAACACCTTGATCAAGGTATACGCGCAGAATCCGAACGCCAGCCCGTTCGCAATGCTGTACGTCAGCGGGATCGCCACCATGGTAAGAAACGCCGGAATCGCGACCTCCGGATCCGCCCATCGGATCTCGGCCACCGCCGTCATCATCATGCTGCCCACGATAATCAACGCCGGCGCAGTTGCCGATCCCGGAATCGCTCCCGCCAGAGGCGCGACGAAGAGAGCCACTCCGAACAGCAGTCCTGTAACAATCGCTGTAACGCCTGACCTTCCTCCTGCCGCCACTCCAGCCGAGCTTTCGATGTAGCTGACCACCGTCGACGTCCCCGACATGGAACCCGCTACGGTGGCGATCGCATCGCTGTAAAGGATCCGGTTCAATCGCGGCACCTCGCCCGCATGCTCGAACAGCCCTGCTTTCTTGCCCACCGCCAGCAGCGTTCCGACGTTGTCGAACAGGTCAACAAAAAGAAACGCGAAGACGATATCGAGCAGACCCAGCCGCATCGCGCCCCGAATATCCAGTTGCAGTGCCGTCGAAGTGATGTCTCGGACGCTGTACGGTTGCGGATGCCAATGAAACGCTCCCGTTGCGACGGCGAGCGCCCACGTCGCGAGCACGCCGATCAGAATCGCCGCTCTGACGCGCGCGCACAACAACACTGCCATTACGGTCAACCCGAAAAGAGCGAGCAGCGTCTCCGGATTCCGCATATCTCCCAACGCCACCGTGGTCGCCGGGCTGGGCACGATAATCCCGGAATTGCGAAACCCGATCAGCGCAATGAAGAGTCCCACCCCTGCGGCGACGGCGGCGTAGAGCTCCGCCGGGATCGCGTTGACAATCATCTGGCGCACTCCCGCCGCGGTAAGCACCAGAAAGGCCACGCCGGAAAGAAATACCGCGCCCAGCGCGACGTGCCAGTTGACCCCCATCCCTTTTACGACGGAGTACGTGAAGTACGCGTTCAATCCCATCCCGGGCGCGAGCGCGATCGGATAGCGCGCAAACCCGCCCATCAGCAGGCTTCCGAGCCCCGCCGCCAGGCAGGTTGCGGCCGTGACTCCCGCGGCCGGCATCCCGGCTTCATGCAGGATCGACGGGTTCACGAAGATGATGTACGCCATCGTCATGAACGTCGTCACGCCCGCCAGAAGTTCCGTCTTCCAGTTGGTTTTGAGGGCCGCGAACTCGAAATAATGCTCCGCGCGCTCCACAAGACGCATGCCGGATTCTAACAATCGCGCG
>DATAZF010000395.1:0-3439 GCA_036272235.1 Bryobacteraceae bacterium
CGCAGCCTTCACGATGCTCGACGAATCGGGCCGCGACGTCGTCCCCGTCAGCGCGCACTTGCCGGTTGAGGCGCCTGAGCTCTGCAGCGCGGAATTCAGCCCTTCGGGCGACCTGCGTTTCGCCGTCAATCGCGGTGGTTCGCTGGTCTGCTACTTCCGGTCATCCGCCGAGTCAGTGTTGCCGAAGGACGTCTGGATCGAAGTCGCCGCAAAGATCGCCGCATCCGACACCATCAGCTTTCTCGGCGATAACGTCTGGCAGGCGAATATTCTGCTGGATCAGCCGGTGGCCGCGGAGACACCTGTGCGGCTTCGTCTCGGGGAGGGAGCATGGAGCGAGGTCTCACGGGCTCGCGCGAGCTCGTGACCATCCGCGTGGATGACGAGATCGAGCTGCGGCCGGTCTCGCCGGCGGACTGCGACGAACTCTACGCCGCCATCGATCGGAACCGCGAGCGCCTGCGCGCATGGCTGCCCTGGGTCGGTCTCAACTTCCAGCCGAAGGATCTGCTGGCCCACCTCGAACAGCGCGAGCGCGACAATGTCGCCCGCACAAGCCTGACAACTCACATCCATTTTCAGGGGCGATTATGTGGAGCGATCGGCCTGCATGCCTTCGACCTTCGGCATCGCAGCACCAGCGTCGGCTACTGGCTTGATCACTTGTGGGAGGGGCATGGCGTCATGACCCGGGCCTGCCGCGCCATCGTCACCGAAGGCTTTCACCATTACGGTCTGCATCGCATCGAGATCCGCTGTGGGACCGGCAACGTCCGCAGCCTCGCCATTCCGCGCCGCCTCGGATTTATCGAAGAAGGCATCCTCCGCGAAGCCGAATGGGTTTCCAATCGTTGGGTCGACCTCCGGGTCTTTGCCATGCTCGAACAGGACTGGCGAAGCGACGGAAATCCGCTACACGCGTCGTAGCTATTGCGCTCGGGCTGCAACTCTAGTACTATACTTCACACAGCGCAACGGGGATATACGCCGATGAAATGAAGTGGTTCGGTCCTGCCGGTTTGAGCCTTGTGGTGGCGTTTGCCGGTACCGCTTCTGCCCAGTTAACCATATCCGGATTCAAAGGTTTAACCGCTTCCCTCTCAACCAACGGTTCCTATTCCCTTAACCTGCCTGTGGCTGGATGGCAAGTCGGCGGATTCTTACCCGGACATCCCTCGAGCTCCACAATTGTCACTGGCTCCGACAATCTCGGCGACTATCAGGAAATTTCTTTCAATTACAGTACTGGAGCTTCGAACCGGTACGCCTCCATTCGTGCTTACACGGGCCGCCCCATGGTCCTTTTCGCCATAACTTATCTGAACGGCTCGGCGAATACCGCGCCGTTCCCGGCGTTCAGTTCCTATCCCTCCGGGCTTCTTCACTTGTCTTACAACGGGATGTTTGCGTTCCCCGCCTTCGATGCTCTTCTGCCGGATAGTCCATGGATTTTTTTCGATGGCTCGGCGAATACATTCATCGTCTCGCCGGCGTCGGACTACATGGCCGCGGCAACGACATCCGGTCCGAAGGGTGAGATCCAGGCGGGAATCTCGAACCAGATCGCGACACTCCCGGTCGGGATGACGCACCGCACGCTGCTCGCCTACGGGCAGGGGATCAATCAGACCGTCGCAACATGGGGGCAGGCTCTCACCGACCTCACGGGCAAGCGGCGTCCGCCAAACGACGCGGATCAGTTGCTCAATACAGTCAGCTACTGGACGGACAACGGCGCGACCTATTACTACAACCCCGGCGGGTCATCCTATACGGATACGCTCCAGGCCGTGAAAGCGGAGTTCGATACGAAGGGGATCGGGCTTGGCTCGATGCAACTCGACAGCTGGTGGTATCCGAAGGGCCCGGACAACGGGTGGTCGAGTCACGGCGGCATCTGGACCTACACCGCCTCGCCGGGAATTTTCCAGCCGGATCTCACGACTTTCCAGCAGAGCCTCGGAGTTCCTCTCACTGTGCACGCGCGCTGGATCGATGTCGCGAGCCCGTATCGCGGGCAGTACAAAATATCGGGCGATGTCGCCACCGATCCACAATATTGGGAAGATACGGCCGCCTATTTGCAGTCCTCCGGGGTTACGACGTTCGAGCAGGACTGGCTGGGGCTCAACGCGCAGACCGCCCTCAACCTGACCGATCCGCAGGCGTTCCTCGACAACATGGCTGCTTCGATGGCAAAGCGCGGAATCACCATGCAGTACTGTATGGCGCTGCCGAAGCATTTTCTGCAGACGACGAAATACGGCAATGTGACGACGATCCGCACGAGCGGCGACGGCTTCGGAAGAAATCGCTGGACGGAGTTCCTCTACGGCTCACAGTTCGCCGGAGCGCTCGGCGTCTGGCCCTTCTCCGACGTGTTCATGAGTACCGATCGCGAGAGCCTCCTGCTGGCCACGTTATCGGCCGGTCCCATCGGAATCGGCGATGCACTGGGAAGTATTTCGGGGGCGAATCTGCTTCAGTCGGTGCGCCGCGACGGGGTGATCGTGAAGCCGGATGCGCCCATCACGCCGGTCGACAGCGTTTTCGTCGATGATGCCGGCGGCCTCGCGACGGCTCCGATGATCGCTTCCACCTACACGGATTTCGGCGGTCTGCGTACTCAATACATCTTCGCCTACGCGCGCGGCGCAGACACATCGATTACCGTTCAGCCGTCAACTTTCGGCATCCCCGGGCCCGCTTTTCTCTACGATTACCTGAGCGGCGCGGGGTATTCGATCGCGGCCAACGCCTCGGTAACGGTCGGCCTGAACACTGGAACCGGATACTTCGTGCTCAGCCCCGTTGGGCGGGAAGGCATCGCATTTCTGGGAGACAAGGATCAGTTCGTAACGCTCGGCAAAAAACGGATTCCCGCGCTTACCGATACCGGGAAGATTGACGTCACGGTCGCGTTTGCAGCCGGGGAACCAATCCGGACGCTTTTCGGTTACTCGCAGCAGCCCGTGGTCGCAGTCAGCTTGAGTGGTGGTGTTGAAACGCCGGTTTGGGATGCATCCACGCAGATTTTCACGGTGCATGTGCGCCCGTCTAACGGCGGCACGGCGCGCATTCGGATTGCGCCGGCCCTGGCCACGACCGACGCCGCCGGGTGCGGCAGACGATGCGCGAGTTCACATCCCCCTCCTGTCGGCGGCAAAGCTCAATAACGACACAACTCTCCACAGGTTGCCGGTGGTACAGGCATTCGGCCAGGCCTTCAGCCTGCCAGTGCATTTGCTAATTCACAACAGGCAGCAACACGGTACTTGCCTGTGTCGATGACCGGAAGACGGTCTGTGTGGCGGCAACGTAGTCCGCGGGCTTCGCGAGAAAGATATTCGGCACGTACGTCTGCGGGTTCCGGTCATAAAGTGGGAACCAGCTTGACTGGATCTGCACCATCATCCGGTGTCCGGGCAGAAAGACGTGG
>DATAZF010000396.1:0-15103 GCA_036272235.1 Bryobacteraceae bacterium
GACCGCGATAACGGCCGAAGTATGCGGTGATATCGCCGCCGTACTGGAAGCTGTACATGATATCGGCGAAGGCGCGCGTGTGCTGGAGTCCCAGGGCGTGACCACTTTCGTGCAGGCAGGTCAGATAGACGATCGCGTCGCGGAGCAGGGGATCGGTCTTATCGGTGACGACGCTGGGGAGCACGTTCACAATCGCGCCTCGCTTGCCCTCGAACATCATCGGCTCAGTTTCGCCGTAGAGACTGGATCCGCCGGTGGCCCAGTGGACGCGAATGCGCGCGGACACTTCGTTCAGAACCTTCTTAAAGACAATGGCGCCGCCCGATTCGCGCTGCCAGGCCTCGAGCGCCCAGCGCGCCAGTTCCACGTCACCCGGCTCACAGCCCGTGATGTGCGGGTCCGACCCTGGGCAGCCTTCGATCCAGTAAGTATATTCTTCGGCGGCCGGAAGGCTTGTGGGGAAGGCGGTCGCGGAGACGGTCGCGAAGATGAGGAGCAGTAATGCGGTCTTCATTTCAGAAGCTCAATCCTGTATGAAAAACGTTGATGGCGTAGAAATACAATTCCGCATCGAGGGCTCGTTTGATATTTTCTGCCTTGCGGAAGCCGTGCTGCTCGCCGGAAAACAAAAGATATCCAACCGGAGTGCCTTTCGCCCGAAGCGCATCGACCATCCGTTCCGTCTGATTGGGCGGCACCACCATGTCTTCATCACCCTGGAAAAAGATTACAGGCGCCGACAGGCGTTCGACGAAAGCGATCGGGGAACGCTCGCGATAGATATCGGCCTTTTCCGGATATGGGCCGAGCAGGGAATCGAGATAGCGGGATTCGAATTTGTGCGTGTCCTCCGCGAGTACTGCCAGGTCACTGACGCCATAGTGGCTGGCGCCGCCTTTGAAATAGTCGTGGAACGTGAGGGCCGCGAGGACGGTATATCCGCCGGCGCTGCCGCCGGTGATGACGCTGCGATTGCCGTCGACAAGGCCTTGTTCGGCAAGATGGCGGGCGCCGTTGACGCAATCCTCCACATCGACGATGCCCCAGTTCGAATCGAGCCGCTCGCGATAGGAGCGTCCGAAGCCCGTGCTGCCTCCGTAGTTAACGTCGAGAACGGCGATGCCGCGGCTGGTCCAGTACTGAATCCCGAGATTCAACGTGCTGGACGCGGAAGCTGTCGGGCCGCCATGACATTTCACGACTAGTGGAGGCCGATCGTCAGGGGGCGCATCGTAATCGGGATTGAAGGCCGGATAGAAGAGGCCGAATGCCGTCAGGCCGTTCGCAGTTGGAAACTCGATGGGCTCGGCGATTGAGAAGTACTTCACGACCGCAGCGTCATCGGCGACACTGGTCGATCGCTTCAGAATATTCGAGTGGCTGGAATCGAGTTCGAAGAGCACAATTCCGGCAGGCTCGGTTGAAGATCCGGCGCGAAACGCCACGCGGTTTTTGCCGCCGCGGACGGAGGAGAAGTCGGTCCACGGCACGTCGAGAGGTTTGAACTCACCGGATACAAGGTCGATGGTTGCGAGGTGTCCAAGACCCTTCGACACGTAAGAGCAGACGAGACGATCAGGTCCGGCGAAGGCGTATGTCGACATGCCGAAAATCCACTGCGGTTGTGCGAATTCCGCCTCCATGACGGCGAGCGGCTCCGTCGGAGTGCGCGATTTCTGGCGGTAAAGATTCCACCAGCCGGAGCGGTCGGAAACGAAATAGAGCGCCGAGCCGTCGGGCGCCCATTCGGGCTGAAAAATGGATTCGCGTTCGCCTCCGGCAATCAGGAGCGGCTGAGCGTCGGGCTGAGTGAGCGAGAGGACGTAGAGCCCGGTACCCATCCAGGGCATGTTCGGATGGTCCCAGGCGAGGAAGGCGAGCCAGCGCCCGTCGGGCGAGAGGCGCGGCGAAGAATAGAAATCATGGCCTGAGGCGAGCACCGTGCCGCTGTCGAGACTGCCGTCGATGATATTGACGCGAACGATGGTATTGACTGCCTGCAGATCGCCATTGGGGAGATCGCTGTGATCTTCGCGCACACCGATCCAGGCGCGGCGATTTGGATCGATCACGCCATCCGCATAGCGGAAATCGCCTTCCGGCGTCAACGGCAGAGGTTGGTGCCCGTAGCGATCCATGCGATAAAGACGGCCATCCGCATTATTCGAGAAATAGATCATGCCGTCGGCGACAGCCCAGGCGCCCCCTCCGTATTCATGAGCGCGGGTGCGGACGTTGAAACCCTCGGGGGTGACATCTTCGCTCGATGAGCTCCAGGAAACGTAACGAACGACGACGGAGCGTCCGCCTTCCTGCGGACGAGATTCGAGCCAGTAGATTTCGTCGCCGTCGAAGCGAACTTCGGAAAGTCCGATGGACTGCGCGACGATCAGATCCGATGTGATGGGGGATTTCCAGGAGCCGTGTGGTGCAGTCATTCTGAGCCATTATGACGCAGGGTCATGTTGGGAATGGAAGCCTGAAGGCATGCTATAAGCTCGATAACGATGAAGGTATACGAAGTCCTCAAAGGAAGTACGAGCCTCGAAGGCTTGCGGCGTGGCGAGAGGCCGGAGCCGAGGCCGGGGCCGCGCGAAGTGCTGATTCGGGTGCGCGCGACATCGCTCAACTATCGCGATCATATGGTCGTGACCGGCAACTACTTCAGTCCGGTGGAGCGGCCGACCATTCCGCTCTCCGATGGCGCGGGTGAGGTTGTTTCGGCTGGTCCCGATGTGAAGCGTTTCAAGCCCGGAGACCGCGTGGCCGGCACTTTCTTTCAGGTCTGGAAAGAGGGCCCGCGGACCAGCGTATATCCCGCGCTCGGCGTGCCTCTGGAGGGCATGCTCGCTGAATACGTGGCGCTCGACGAAGATGGCGTGATTGCGATGCCGGCGGGTCTGTCGTTCGAAGAAGCGGCGACACTCCCTTGCGCGGGCGTCACGGCATGGAGCGCCCTGATGGTTCGCGGGAATCGGATCAAGCCGGGCGACACGGTGCTTTGCCTTGGCACGGGCGGTGTCTCGACACACGCGATGCAGTTCGCGAAGGCGGCCGGGGCGAGGGCGATCGTTACTTCCTCAAGCGATGAAAAGCTCGAGAGAGCTCGCAAGCTGGGCGCATGGGAAGGGATCAATTACAAAACGCATCCGGAATGGCAGAAGGAAGTCGAGCGGATTACGGGCGGGCGTGGCGTGGACTGCGTTATTGAGGTCGGGGGCGTCGGTACGCTTGCGAAGTCGTATCAGGTGCTGAGCTTCGGCGGGAAGATCGCGCTGATCGGATTCCTTGCGGGTCCGACGGGTGAGCAGACGCCTTACGGGCTGATGATGAAGGGCGGGAGTCTCTATGGCGTTGGGGTCGGTAGTACGGCAATGTTCGAGGACATGAACCGCGCCATCGAAACCAACGGGATCAAGCCGATTGTGGGGAAAGTATTTCCGTTCGAGGAGACACACGAGGCTTTCCGGCAATTCGCGGCGGGCGATTTCTTCGGGAAAGTCGTGATTACGATCTGATGGCGGCGGGCAAAACCGGATCTGGTAGCGCCAGCGATCTTGTCGCCGGCGCTTTTTTGCCTCCGTACGATTTCACCCCGCTCGCGCGCTCGGAGTGTTTTCGCGGCGTAACACTCCGGATCGGCACTCGCACAGAATCACAGCATGTTTACCAGAGTTCTTGTTTGCATGACGTTCCTGTCGGCCTTCGCCGGCATCGCTTTGGCGGATTTCCAATATCAGTCGACTTCGCGTGTCACCGGCGGCGCGCTTATCCAGATGATGCGCTTCGTGCCCGGCGGCGGCGCGCTGAAGGAGCCGCAGGTCAGTACGGTCGCGGTGCAGGGAAATCGCCTCCTCCGGCGCAGCAAGCGCCAGGCTGAAATCATCGATCTGGATAAACGAACCATCACCACCATTAACTTCGAGAAACGCACCTATACGGAAATGACCTTCGAGCAAATGAAGCAGATGCTCGAACAGGCGTCGAAGGCTGTTTCTCAAAAAACCGCGGACGCGCAAAAACAGCCCGACGGACAGAGCGTCAATCTCGACGTAGATGCGGACATCAAAGACACCGGTCAGACCAAAACCATTAATGGCGTGGAGGCGCGCGAGTTTCAGATGACGATGACGATGGCCGCGACAGATCCAAAGAGCGGACAATCCGGCGCCATGAAGATGAACTCCGACATGTGGATCGCGAAGGATGTCCCCGGCGCCGCCGAAATGCGCGAGTTCTATAAGCGCATGGCGAAAGAACTGGACTGGGCTCCGACCGGCATGGGGGCCATGATGAACCGTCCTGACGTCGCCCGCGCCATGTCGAAGATGATGGCCGAAGGAGAAAAGATGGATGGCACGCCGGTCGAGCAGGTGATCCGCATCGGAGCCGATGGAGCAGCGCCGGACGGAGGGAGTCAACAGACTGCGGCGCCGCGCCCGTCACTGGGCGATGCGCTGGGCGGAGCGCTCGGCGGCAAACTCGGCGGTTTCGGCGGCTTTGGGAAAAAGAAGAAACAGGATGACGCGACTCCTGCGGCTGACGCGCAGGCAGGCGGTGGATCTTTGATGGAAATGACGATCGAAGATACCGGCTTCTCCACCGGCAGCGTGGACTCCTCGCTTTTCGCCATCCCAGGTGATTTCAAGAAAGTGGACGCGAGGCAGTAAGTGCCCTGGCGCGGAGAGCGCCTACTTCGCGGCCGCTGCTTTTTCTTCTGCCCGCGCCGCGCTCAGTGAATTGCGCATGGCGTAATTCCCCTCGTGGCACGCGTACTCGAAAATCTGATAGCCCGGTTCGTGCGTGATCGGAAACGCCACGGTCCACGGAGCCGTGAAAGTCTTCGGATCGGTGATCGTGACTTCATATTGGATGCTGCGATCATCCAGCCGTGTGAAGCGCTCGACGAGCTTGAGATCTTCGCTGTAAGGTACGCCACCGCCATTTCCGCCGATGCCTAGATGTCCACCGATGAAGTTGGTCGTTTCGACGACGAGCGTGTTACCTTCCCAATGGCCGCGCGGATCCCCCATGTATGTGCGCACCGACGCCGGCGCGTGAGGCCGCGGCGCATTCGCAGGGTCGATCGGAATGATCCTCGTCTCGTGGATCATCTCGTAGCGGATCGCCACCAGCCCAGGCTGCTGCACGATCTCGGATCCGTTTCCATAGATCACCGGGAACATCGAGCCCGCCACGCCGCGGCTGATGCAGCGGTCATACATGCTGATATCGAGCCACGACTCCGGACGCGGCTTCCGCGCGGCGGCGACAGCTTTGCGAACTTCCTCGCCATGCGCGGTCAGCGGCGGGATGCGGCCATTCGGTGGATCGACGACGATCGACGTCTGGCGCACGGGCCGGCGCGCGTATTCCGTCCAGTTGGTCGGGACCGCTTTCGCATCCACGCCTTTTTGCCGAGCCCAGTAACCTGCTTTGGGATAGACGCCGGCCTGCACGCTGGTGGAAAGCAGGTCCACTTCCTTTGCGCGCGCCGCAAATTCTTCGTCGTTCAGATATTTGCGGTTTCCATACTGCGCGGGGCGTTCGAAAGGCACCCCATAATAGTCGTCGCCGGTCCAGACTCCCTGCAGATCGGGATCGCCCCAGGTGGTCTTTGGAGGCGTCCAGGTCTTCTTTGTTTGAGCAAAGCCGATCGCACTGACCACGGCGCTGAGGGCCACAATGCTGATAGCTCGACGATCCATCGCAAACCTCCATTCGCGATTATATTCTTCCGCTATTGGGACATTTAAGGACTCAACTGAGCCGCCCGCCTGCGCAGCATCTCGCGTTCGCGTTCGTTGCCCGCCAGCGCCGCCGCACGCTCGAATTGTGCCCGCGCTTCATCCGCTCGCCCGGCCTTCAGCAGAAGATCGCCGCGGACGCTGGGGAGCAGATGATAGTTCCGCAGCAGCGGCTCCTCAATGAGGGCCTCGACGACAGCGAGGCCTGCCTCCGGACCCTCCGCCATCCCGACCGCCACGGCCCGATTCAGTTCCACTACGGGCGATGGCGTAAGTCGCGCAAGGCGCTCGTATAACCCGGCGATTCTCGTCCAGTCGGTGTCTTCGGGCGCGTGCGCTCGCGCATGGCACGCGGCGATTTCCGCCTGCAGGACAAACGGGCCCATGGCCGCGTTCAAACGTCCCGCTGTTAACTCTGCACGCGCCAGAGCTGCCAGACCTCTGCGGATGAGCAGCTGATCCCAAAGCGCCCGGTTCTGATCGAGGAGCAGAATTGGTGTTCCCGACGAATCCACCCGCGCATGAGATCGCGACGACTGAATCTCGAGGAGCGCTGCCAGACCGTGCGCTTCCGGCTCGTCAGGAACGAGTTCCGCGAGAATGCGCGCGAGCCGCAGGGCCTCATCGCAGAGAGCGGGCCGCATCCAGTCTTCACCGGCCGTCGCCGTGTAGCCTTCGTTGAAGATCAGGTAGATGACGTCCAGCACCGACGCCAGCCGCGCCGCGAACTCCGCCCGCTGGGGAACTTCGAAAGGCACGCGCGTTTCGGATAGTGTCCGTTTGGCCCGCACGATGCGTTGCGCGATGGTGGGCTCCCGTGCGAGGAATGCGCGCGCGATTTCCTCCGTTGTAAGGCCCCCCAACAATCGCAGCGTGAGCGCCGCCCGCGCCTCGCGGGTGAGCACGGGATGACAGGCGACAAATATCAGGCGCAGGAGATCGTCCCCGACATCGTCGGTCCCGGCTTCCATTTCGGCGGCTGCTTCCATCTGCCGGCTCTCAAGGCCACGCCCCAGTTCCTGATGCTTCTCTTCGGCCCGTTTGTTCCGCCGCAGATGATCAATCGCCCGATGCTTCGCGGCTGCCATCAGCCAGGCGCCGGGATTACTCGGGATGCCATCGCGCGGCCACTGTTCGAGTGCCGCGACGAGAGCATCCTGCGCCAGTTCTTCGGCCACCCCGATGTCGCGGACAACCCGCGCGATTCCGGCGATCAGGCGGGCGGATTCGATCCGCCAGACGGCGTCGATGGTCAGATAAATGTCCGCGGTGACCACTGTACCGATCACAGCATCCCCGGGTGCATCCGCGCAAGCAAGGCAGGCGGGGCCAGGCGAAAGCGCCCAACGTCGCTTAGTCTTGCCGAAAGTTATCCGGTAGCGCCGGCGATCTTGTCGTCAGCGGTTTTCGAACTCAAAACGAAGTGACGCCGCGAGCAGATCCCCCAGCGTGCGGCCAGATATAATTAGAAGTCGGAAATGGACGTTTTCGACGAACTGATCCACCTACGCAGTCTCGGTCAGAAGTGCGCGCTGGCGACGATTGTCCAGGTTCGTGGCTCGATTCCCAGTTTTGAAAGCGCCAAGCTGCTGGTCCGCGAAGACGGTTCCATGGTGGGGACCATCGGCGGCGGCTGCGTCGAAGCCGAGGTCTGGAACGCGGCCCGCGAAGTGATCGCGAGCAGCAAGCCGCGCCATATGTCGTTCAGCCTCGGACAGGACGCCGCCTATGACAACGGTCTCATCTGCGGAGGTCAATTGGACGTCTTCGTCGAGTGCATCACCCCGCAGCCGGCCGCCATTATCTTCGGCGGCGGCCATATTTCAAAAAGCCTCGCCAAGGTGCTGGATCTGGCCGGCTTCCGCGTCTCCGTCGCCGATAACCGCGAGGCCTTCGCCAACCGCGAGCGCTTTCCGGAAGCCGCTGAAGTGCACGCCGAGGAGTACGAAGATCTTTATCCGAAGCTCGCTGTAACCGAGTCGACTTTCATCGTGATTGTCACGCGCGGGCATCGCGACGACATGCGGGTGCTGCGCTGGGCTGTAACCACGCCTGCCCGCTATATCTCCATGATCGGGAGCAAACGCAAAGTCATCGCGGTGATCAAGGAACTTGAGAAGGAAGGTCTCTCATCCGATTCATTCGACCGAATTTACGCGCCGATGGGTTTTGAGATTGGGGCGGTATCCCCGGAAGAGATCGCAATCTCCGTCGGCGCCGAAATGATTGCCATGCGGCGCGATCCGGAAGGAAGCTGGCGGTCGCTCTCGAAGTCCATATTTTCCGATCAGCACCTCCGGGAAAAGCTGCACGGCGACCGGGCTTTGCGGGAGTGAATCCGGCTGCGATAATTCTCGCGGCCGGCGAATCGCGGCGCATGGGGCGTCCCAAGGCTTTCCTGCCCTTTCGAAGGGGAACATTTCTTTCCAGTATCGCGACCGCTTTTGACCAGCGTTGCTCGCCCGTGCTCGCGGTTTTCGGCTTTGACGCCGAGCGGTTGATGCGTTCGGCTGCGGTATCGGGTGTTCGGGCAATCGAGAATCCGGACTATCGCCTTGGGATGTTGACGTCGCTTCAGGCCGGGCTCCGCGCCCTGCCATCCGACAGTGAAATCATTCTCTTCACGCTGGTGGATCATCCCGTCATCTCTCTCTCCACCGTGGATGCGTTGTTGCGGTCCGCGGCGCTGATTGCTATCCCGCGCCATCAAAACCGCCGGGGTCATCCGGTCCTGATCCGGCGGGAAATTACCGCAGAGTTTCTGGTCGAACCCGCGGAATCCAAAGTCCGGGACGTGATCGACAGGCATGCCGCGGAAATCGATTACATCGAAGTCGGCGATCCAGGCATTTCCGACGACATAGACGATCCAGCCCTGTACGAGCAATTGCTGACCCGCGAGGCGGTGCGATGAAGTGGCGCCGCATCGCGCTTACCGGAATCGCGGCTCTGCTGGTGGCCGCTTTCCTCGTGCCCCGCATCAGCGCGGACGCGTATCGGGACCGTGTTCATGCGGCGCTCGAAAAAGCGCTCGGGCGGCACGTCGAAATCGGCGAGGTCCGTTTTCGCCTGCTGCCGACCCCGGGACTTACCATCGCCAACGTAGAGATCGGCGAGGATCCGCAGATCGGCGCCGAGCCCACGGCGTATGTAACGACCCTGATTGCCGTCCCGCGTATCACGGCGCTTTTCGGCGAGCCGCTTGAATTCTCGTCAGTCGATCTGGACGGCACCAGTCTGAACCTGACCCGTATTGACCGTGCAGAAACGGGCGTGAAGTGGAATTTCGCCTCCCTGATGCGTCCCGACGCCCTGGCGACGGTCCCCAGTATTCACATGAGCGGTGGCCGGATCAATTTCAAATTCGGCGATACGAAATCAATCTTCTATCTCTTGAACACGGACGTGGATCTCTGGCCGCCAGGCTCAGCGGGCGAAGCCTGGACGCTGCGGGTGCACGCCTATCCGGCCCGGACCGATCGGCCGGCGCGCAATGGATTCGGCAGCTTCGTGGCGCGAGGCCAGTGGCTTCCGCGAGAACGAACGACGACGCTCGACGTGAAGCTCGAGCAGAGCGAACTTGGCGACATCCTCACGCTCTTCAATGGGCAGGAATCCGGCTTTCATGGCAACGTGTCCGGAGACGCGCATCTGGCGGGTCCGTTGAACCGGATCGGGATCGCCGGGAGGATGATGGTTTCCGACCTGCACGGCTGGAATCAGGCGCCCCCGGGCGGGAGCGGCTGGCGTTTCGCAATCGGCGGGGCCATCGATGTGCCCGGCCAGATGATCGACATCAATGCGAAAGTCGCCGGGTCGCAGTCGCCGCTGGCGTTTCGTTACCGCGTCGCGGATTACCTGCGACGTCCCCGCTGGGGTGTGACCGTGAACCTGACTCATTTCCCACTTGCCCCGATACCGGAAATCGCGCGCAATCTCGGCTGGCCCGTTCCCGCCGATTTCAAATTCGATGGGACCGCCGATGGCGCGGTCGGATATTCGATTCCCGATGGAACGCCGCGCATGGATGGCGAGATGAACCTCGCCAACTCAAGTCTCACGGTCGCAGGGGCGCCGCCGCTGCACATCCGGGGCGCGGAACTGCATTTTTCGGGCAGCCGGATCACTCTCGCCGCTTCTGAAGTGACGAACGACGGAGGCGAGGCCGCCGCGATCGCGGGCTCGTGGGATGCCGGCGAAAACACGCTCGATGCCGCGCTTTCGAGCGACGGCATGTCGATCGCGTCCTTGCGGCGGCAGATTTCGGTGGCGGGGATTCCACTGCTGAGCCAGGCGACCTCCGGCATGTGGAAAGGCGCCCTGCGCTACAGAGGCAAAAAGTGGAGTGGCGAACTCAATCTGCAGGACGCCGATATTCCGTTCGAAGCTTTTGCCGCCCCGTTGCATGTTGTGTCGGCCGATGCCGCCATCGGCGATGCCGGTCTTGTTCTGACAAAGATCAACCTGTCGTTGGGAGACCTGAAGGCGCAGGGGGAATATCGCTATGAGGCGCTGGCGGCGCGTCCGCACAAGTTCCGGATCGTGATTCCCGAGGCGGCCGGTCCCATGATCGAGAAGCTGCTGATGCCGACGCTGCGGCGCGGGAATCTGCTGACGTATGCGTTCAACTTCGGGCGTGTTCAGCAGCCCGACTGGCTGCGCAATATGCGCGCGGACGGAACAATCCAGACCGGCACACTCGATCTGGGGGGCGGCCGTTTCTCAAAGGCGCGCGCGCGGGTGATCTGGGAAGGCACCGACGTCCAGTTTGGCAGCCTCGAAACGCAGATTGGCGACGCGCAGTTCAAGGGCGCGGCCACCATCCATCTTGCCGGGCGGCAGCCGCGGTATGAGGTGCGCGGCAGATTGAGCGGTCTCGAATGGCGCAACGGGATGGTCAGCGCCGACGGCATGCTGTCGACATTCGGTACCGGAACTGCACTCCTCGGCAACATGCGCGCGCAGGGGTCGTTCGAGGGGCGCGACGTGGAGGTTTCCGCTGCGGACTCTTACGACTCCGTGACCGGAACGTTCGAGTGGGGTTGGCCGAAGCTGCGTTTTCCTCAATTGATGATGAAGGCGAGCGGCGACACATATCTCGGAAGCGCCGAGATGGATGACAGCGGTCAACTCGTGTTGAAAGTCAGCGACGGCACGAAGCACATTCAGGCAGCGGGCGCGATTTTGCGCGGTGAAGCGTTGAAGCCGGTCCCCTGAGTGCTTGATTCATGCCGGCGGGCGAAACCGGAGTTTGAAGCGGGCTCCGTGGCCGGGTCCGGAGTCTACGCTTGCTGAGCCTCCCTGCTGCCGCATCAGGTCGCGAACAATCGAGAGCCCGAGCCCGGTGCCATTGGCGCCCTTGGTAGTGAAGAACGGTTCGAAGATTTTCCTGGCCATGTCGGCCGGGATTCCCGGGCCTGAGTCGCTGACTTCGATGATGTAAGGCTTCGCGGCGATCTGCAGCGTTCCACGCTCACCCATTGCGTCGCGCGCGTTCGAAATCAGATTGGTCAGGATGCGTGTGAGTGCCAGAGTGTCCGCGGCGATGGCCGGGAGCGAGACCGGGAACTTGATTTGCAGATCGATTCCTGCCGGAAGGCTCAGGCCGGCCGCGAAAGATTTCAGGAATGCCGCCGGGCAAACGGGTGCGAGAACTACGGCCTCGTTCCTGCAGTATGCGAGCAGGCTCGCCGTCAGCACGGCGCAGCGTTCCGCGGCGAGGTGTGCGCCTTGCAGATGATTCACAATAAGAGAGAGTTGATTGTTGACGTCGTGCGCGATGCCGGCGGCGGCGGATCCGATCAATTCGAGCCGGGAGTCGTTCATGCCCGGATGGTAAGCCCGGGCGCCTCGGATGGAGCCCCGGTTTGCCCGCAGGTTGTTGATTCATGAGCCCAAAAAAAATCGCTTTGTTTGTGACCGCCCTGATGAGCACCGCATTTTTGAGCAAATCGATAATTGCCGCCGTCGCGACTCTCCCGGAACTGCAACAGATGACCGCGCGTTTCGCTCCCGCACCCCTGCGCGTCGATACCTCGACGCTTTCGGCGGGGGACAGAAAAGCGCTGGTGAGGCTCATCGATGCGGCGCGCGTGGTGAACCGCATCTTCCTCCAGCAGATCTGGAGCGGGAACCTCGCGTTGATGGAAAAGCTGCGCGCGAATACTTCGCCGCTCGGGAAGGCGCGCTTCGCATACTTCTGGCTTAACAAGGGTCCGTGGTCGGATCTCGACGAGCACAAGGCTTTCCTCGCGGACGTGCCGGCGCGCAAGCCGCCAGGTGCAAACTTCTATCCCGAGAACATCACCCGTGAGCAGTTCGAAGCGTGGGCAAAGACGCTGTCGCCTGCCGCGAAGGCCGAGGCTGAGGGATTCTTCACCGTGATCCGAGCGGCTTCGAATGGCAAGTTCCGGGCTGTGCCCTACTCAGAGGAATATAAAGCGGACCTCGCAGTTTGTGCGCAGGATCTGCGGGATGCCGCGAAGGCCACCGATAACGCGACTTTGAAGCGCTTTCTCGAAGCCCGCGCCGCGGCGTTTCTCTCGAACGACTACTACGCGAGCGATGTGGCGTGGATGGATCTGGATGCCCCACTCGACATCACGATCGGCCCCTATGAAACGTATAACGACGAAGTGTTTGGATATAAAGCCGCGTTCGAGGCCTACATCAATGTGCGCGACGAGGCGGAATCCGCGAAGCTGAAGTTCTTTGGCGATCACATGCAGGAAGTCGAAGATAATCTGCCGATCGATCCGAAGTACCGAAGCAAAAAAATCGGTGCGGCGGCGCCTATCCGGGTGGTGAACGAAGTGTTCGCGGCGGGCGATGGCGACCATGGGGTGCAGACGGCGGCGTACAATCTGCCGAACGACGAGCGGGTGGTGCATGAGAAGGGCAGCAAACGGGTGATGTTGAAGAACGTCCAGCAAGCCAAGTTCAAATCGACGCTGGAGCCGATCGCAAAGACGGTGCTGACGCCGGCGGCGCGTCCGTCGCTGAGTTTCGATTCCTTCTTCACACACATCGTGGCGCATGAGATGAGTCATGGGATCGGCCCGCATCAGATCACGGTGAACAGGCGGGGAACTACGCCGCGCGCGGAATTGAAAGAACTCTACAGCGCGATCGAAGAAGCCAAGGCGGATGTTCTCGGGCTCTACATGCTGCAGCATTTCTTCGACCGCGGCTACCTGAAGCACGACGAGAACAATCTCTACACGACGTTTCTTGCATCCTCGTTCCGGACGCTGCGGTTCGGATTGAACGAAGCGCATGGCAAGGGAATGGCGCTGCAATTCAACTATCTGGCGGACAAGGGGGCGTTCGTCCACAAAGGGAATGCGTGGGAGGTCGATCAGTCGAAGATTCGCGGCGCGGTACGGGATCTGGCGCACGATCTTCTGACGATCGAAGCGACGGGTGACTATGCCGGCGCGAAGAAGATGCTGGATACGCTCGCAGTACTGCGTCCGGAGATGAGCGCGACGCTGAAAGGCGTAAGTGGGGTACCGGTGGATATCCTGCCGCTGTTTGAGACGGCCGGGCAGATTGCGCCCGGGAAATAAGAATGGAGGCAGTTATGGCCGACGGTCGGGAGGAACGCGAAGAGCGCAGGACGCGCATCGACCAGGAAAAGCAAGAGAATCGCGAAGATCGGATCGACCGCGACCCCGCTGACGAGTGGGAGCCGGAGCGGCCCGAGTCAAGGGCAGCATGTGGGGCAGGTTGGAAACCTGCGGCCGATTGTCCATCGGCCTGGGCCTGTAGAAGTTCGATCGCGCCGTTATATTAAGCGGCCTCGCTTCGCATCCAATATCGATGTGCGAGTCGGAAGCGGGAGCGCAGGATGGTCCCGTCTTCCGTGCGAAGACGAACTACCGCCGGAGCAGCCTCCTCTTCCCCCTCGGAACGCGGGTCAAATGGATTGACCTGAACCGCCAACACACGGCCTCCACAGCCGCAGAAGCGCGCGCCGTAACCCTCGAGCGATTCGGAAATCCAAACAAAATGCCGGTCTGCGGAAAATGCATACACACGCAAGCTGCCGGCGACGAACATGTGTTGTCCCGATTCGTCGAAAATTACGCCGCTGATCTCCACCGGCGCTGCGATGCCGCTGAATTCCTCCGGGGCTTGTGGATCCACAATGTACACAGCATTCGATGCGGCAACGATAATCGCGTGGGCCGCCGGCCAGGGCAGGATTTCCACATGCCGGCCGCGGGTGCAGGCGAACAGGCCTGTCCATTGAGTGCCGTCCACAGTCAGGTGCACGTGCAAATCTTCCAGATCGGCGTCCGGCCGTGGGGCGTCAGGCGGGAAGGCATACTTCCACACTTCCACTCCGCCAGGCGTTGCAGAACAGTATTCGCGCGCACGGACCGCGTTTAGTCGATCATTACCTGAGGCCGGCATACTTCGGGTTCCCTGGATTCTTTGAAACAATTTCGGGTAAGCGGAAAAGGCTTCGAGCATAGTCTCCGTCCGGAGATTATGCAAACAGATGGCCGATGTGTATTCGCCACCGTCGTTCGGCAGAAGCGGGCAGTGTTGCCTCCCCTCCAGGTTTTCGCGTGCCTTGAAGGAACTGGATATGCAGCTCGCCAACCGTGCGAAATGCTCAATACCCGCGCTAGGACGACCTGAAAAGCGGCAGCGTTAACCCGTCCCCAGTGGCGACCTTCTTGCCATTTTCCGTGAATAAAGCGCCGCCCGCGGGACGAAAGTCCGGCGAATGATCTCCTGGGATTTACATTCCGCCGCTGCGCGAACTAAGGTTCCACCCAAACCGTATACGTGAGAGTCCCAATGTTGCCGGGGTTACTGACGTAATGGGCGGCTATTTCCCAACACCCTGACGAAGGAATATCAATGCCTGTCACCATGAACATCCGGCCCTCGATAATGCCACTGCCCGCCAGACTGTTCCAAACCAGCGGACTCTCGCCATCCCGTCTTCGAGCCACAACCGCCAGTCGTGGGCGTCCCTCGTTCGTCGACTCGTAGCCCTGTCGAAAAAAGGGCAACTTGCCGCCACTATGCGCGTGCCAATCGGGGTAAACCACGGTCCAAAGTGCCGGGCTGCCGTACAAAAATTCATGGCTTCCTGCGCTCGAGGAGTATGGTGCGGGCGGCACGAAGGGACGATCAGATGGTTTTGTAATCGGGCAGCTCTGTCGATTCGCGGCCATAGAAGGCGCGGGCCGCGTCGAACAATTTGCGAGCAGGAATGCGAAAGTTGCGAACAGGAAGACCAAAGACAAAGGGCGAAAGTGCATGAAGATGTTCCTTCTCGTTGTCACGGCCGGGCCGCAGATTTAATGTAACTGAATCTCATATCGCGCTCTGGAACC
>DATAZF010000397.1:0-8990 GCA_036272235.1 Bryobacteraceae bacterium
GGCGCTGAATTTCCGATTGCCCTTCGGTTCTCACAATGGAAAATTCAGAATTACGAAGCAAAGCTCACGCGCACTCCCGCGGAGCTGGAAGCTTTTCTGCGGCCGCTGGTTGCGGCGGGAATCGATTTATTCCATTGCTCCACGCGGCGTTTTTGGGAGCCGGAGTTCGGGGATAGCAATCTCAACCTCGCCGGCTGGACGAAGAAATTGACCGGGAAACCGACGATCGCCGTCGGATCTGTCACGCTGCTCGATGACGTGACAAAGTCATTCGCGACGGACGACAATACCGCGGTTGCAGGCATCGACGATTTGCTCGAGCGTCTTGGCCGGGGTGAGTTCGATCTGGTCGCAATCGGGCGCTCGCTGATCGTGAACCCGGATTGGCCGGTGCAGATCAGGAACGGCGGGGTTGAGAAGCTGCTTCCTTTCAGCCGCACCGCCTTGTCACGGCTGCTGTAAAACACGGCCGCCGTAAATTACGCGGCGCCCGCCACTGCCATTCCCGCCCGCGCCGGTCGGGCAAAAATATAAAAACGGAAGAATGGCCCATGGCCACTCTGCGACCAGCGCCTCACGTTCCATGAAATTTTCAGGTAAGGCGTTTCGCGTAACGGCAGTATCAACTGGTAAGTTCCGCAATAGGATTTCGGCGCAAAACTGACGGTCGGTCTCGGCATCCACGCTGACCCATCAGGCGAGGTGTGAATCTCGACCCCGATGCTCTCGTGTTCTACCGCGTGAGTGATCCCGAAGGTCAGCAGCAGATTCTGATTGCAATATTCACTTACGTCGAAAACAGCGCTTTCACCCGACTCGCGCACGGTGATTTCTTCTACGAGAAAGAGTGGTAACACCTGAATGCCCTCCCTTTATTCCGGAAGAAGTGTAATTCAATACCGGATCTCAGGAATTCCTGAGACCGGCCAGTTTTAATCCCGCTAACGAGAGCGTCTCATAATTTTTACAGAAACAGAAGCGCATTTGTGAAGAACCGGACATTCGATCAAAATAGAAGCTCGAGCCCGGTACACCGGCCACCCCGAGGTGCTCCACGAGGTGGCGCGCGAACGAGATGTCATCGCCGCGGTCGAATGCCGAAATGTCGGTCATGATGTAATACGCGCCACCGGGTACGTAACAACGGAAGCCCGCTTTGGTCAACATGTCGAGAGCCGCCTGACGTCTCCCGCCATAAACGTCCGATAAATTATTGAAATAATTCTGCTGCTCGTTCAGCGCCATCGCGCCGGCATATTGCAGAGGAGTGGCGGCGTTCACCGTAAGAAAGTCGTGAACTTTGCGAACGGTCGTGGTGAGTTCCGGCGCCGCGATCGCCCAGCCCACACGCCATCCGGTCACCGAGAAGGTCTTGCTGAGACTGTTGACGAGAATGGTGCGCTCTCGCATGCCGGGCAGCGTGATCAAAGGAATGTGCTCGAGCCGGTCGTAAACAATATGCTCGTAAATCTCGTCGGTGATGGCGATAGTGTCGAATTCCTGGCAAAGAGAAGCAATCAGCGTCAACTCCGCCCGCGTAAACACTTTGCCTGTCGGATTGTGGGGCGTGTTGACGATGATGGCTTTCGTCCGCGGGGAGAAGGCCTTGCGAAGCTCATCGGCATCGAAGCGCCAGTCCGGCGCATACAACTTCACCAGTTTGCGCGCGGCGCCGCACAGCAGCGTATCCGGATGATAGCTCTCGTAGAACGGTTCAAAGACGATGACCTCATCGCCGGGGTTCGTCGTGGCAAGCAGCGACGCGGCCATACCTTCCGTCGCTCCGCAGGTCACAGTGACCTCGCGCTCGGGGTCCACTTCGAGCCCGTAGCTTCGCAGGTACTTCGCCGCAATGGCGTCGCGGAAGACCTTCGCCCCCCATGTGATCGTGTATTGGTTGTGATCCGCTTCGATGGCGCGGATCGCCGCCTCTTTCAAATCAACCGGCGCGGCGAAATCCGGAAAACCCTGTGCAAGATTCACTGCGCCGTGCCGGATCGCGAGGCGCGTCATTTCACGAATCACCGACTCCGTGAAATTCAGGGTACGGTCGCTTTGAAAACTTCGACCTACGATTGGCGAGGCCATTTCAAGCCGGCTCGCGCTTCTTCTGCGCGGCTGTTTTGCGGGCGGCGACGGCCTTCTTTGCCGCCGGTTTCGATGCTGGCCTGGCCCTCGCAACAGCAGACGATTTCGGGTTTGCGGATGTCTTCGAAACAAGCACAACCTTCTTCGCGGCGGTCGAATGAATAACCGGCTTCGGCGCCGCGGGCTTCAACAGGCTGGCCAGCTTCACCGGCGGCAACGTCTTGCCTGAATACAACTCGCGATAGATGTCCGCATTCCTGAGCACAGCCTGCACGTATTCGCGGGTCTCCGTGAACGGAATGCTCTCCACAAATTCGGCCGGCTCCCGATAATTACTCCACTTCAGCCACTCGTGTACGCGCCCGGGGCCCGCGTTGTAGGCAGCCAGCGTGCGGAAGAAATCCCCATCCCAGCTATCCATTTGCTCGCGCAAGTACTGCGTGCCGAGCTGAATGCTCGTATTCGGATTCAGCAACGACGCGGTCGAAACAACCCTGATGCCCTGCTGACGCCCCACCATGCGCCCCGTGGCTGGCATTAATTGCATCAGCCCATAGGCGTTGGCCCGCGACCTCGCCCCGGGGTTGAATTCGGATTCCTGCCGGATCAGCGCCGCCACATCGTAGGGATCGAGCCCGCGTGTATGCGCATTCATAAACAGCTCGTCTTTGTACGGCAGCGGGAAAAGCATCTGCCAGAATTTCACCGGAGCCTTGTCGAGAGGGAGCGCCAGATAATCCGCGCTGAAGCTCTTCATAATGCGCAACGCGCGAAACGGCGAATCCGCCGCCTGGGCGAATTCCATCGCAAGCAACTGCGGTTGCTCGCCCTCGGTCCTCGCGCCGAAACGAATTTCGACCTCAGCCATATCCTGCAGGCCGGCGTTTATGAGGAGGCGGGCTCGCGCGATGCGGCGGTCCGTCGCGGGGTTTGCCTGGAGTTCGGAGAAATCGCGATGCGTGGGCCATGTGATTCTGGCCAGCCACGTGGAAACGCCATCATCCGCGGTCGCGGCCGCCACCGGTTTTTCCCGGATACGCTGGCGCGCCAACACTCCATAGAAGTAGTGTGGATATTCGGAACTCAATCGATCGTAGTATGTGCGCGCTTCAGGATAATTGACGTTCGTCTCTGCAAGGCGCCCGAGGAAATAAAGGGCAGTCGCGGCTCGCGTGTCGTCTGTGTAGCGCTCAACCTGTTCCTTGAGCAGCGCCGTCCGCTCGGGCTTGTCGCTGAGATAAGCGTCCCATGCAACCTTCCAGTGGCAATATGCCGTGGAACTGTCCGGGGGAAAGTTTTCATAGGCCGTCTTGAAGAGGGGCGTGTACTGGTCGCGGTCGTTGGTAACCACGTAGCGATTACCCGCCGACACCAGAGCCTTCAACCGCCAGGGCGATTGCTGATAATGCTCGCCGAGCTGCTTCACGGCATCCAGCATTTCGGCGTCGTTGTTCGCTTTCCGGGCAGCTTCGGTCAAATAATAAAAACGCTCGGCGTCAGCTTCCCCACTGCTCAGACGCAGGGCCTTGAGAGAGTGGAGCGCGGCATCGAACTTACCGGCCATATAATCGCTGACTCCGATGCCCACCTTCGCGTTGTCTTTCTCCGGACCCGCCAGCGCCTCGGCCAGCGCGGAATACTCCTGGCGGGCTTTGGCGTACTGCTTCGCGTCCAGCCATTTTTCGCAGCGCTCGAGCTGCTGACGCGCAGGCGCTGCCGGGAAGTCCTTGCCCAGCACGGTGCGTAATCGATCCAGCGCGGTGGACGCTTGTGCCGCAAGATCCGTATTCGGAGTTAGATAGTAGACCCGTTCGTAGCTCAATGCCGCCTGCTGCTGCTCGCCGACGGCTTCATAGGCGAGCCCGAGCGCGAAGTCGCCATCCGGTTGCGGAAGGGTCGCATAGTCCGATTGCAAAACGCTCAACGCCTTCGCGGACGAGGCCGGTTCGCGCTTATCGAGAAGCGTGCGGCCGTAGAGCAGGCTCATTTTTCCGGCGAGCGGTGACGACGGGATCGGGTTGGCGCGATACGTCGTCAACAGGCTCAGCGCGCCATCCACATCGCCGGTCAGCACCTCCGAGTAAGCGAGATGATACGTCACGTAATCGGAAAGCGCGGTGACCGTACGTGCGGTCCGCAAATGGGAAATAGCGCCGGTGAAATCACGTGAAGTATAAGCGTTGATTCCCTGCCCCAGATCGGCCAGACCCGGCTCGGAGGCTTGCGCACCGGCAGCGAAAACCAGCAGCGTCAAGAAACCGCGGGACCATTTCATACCATCGGCCCCGGATAAGTATAGCCGAGTATCCGGTCATCGCCGTGAGCCAGACTGCGCAGAATTTCCAGATGAAGATAATCCACCATCGTGCGCGATTTCGAAAGGAAAGTCTGCAGAAACTGATCGCGCGCCGGGTCAATGTGGTCGCGCAGCGATCCATAGATATCGCAGGCGTCGACACCGCGCCGCAGTTCGGGTTCATGGTAGAGGCGCATCTCGGCGACACGCACGCGCGCCATTCTCTGGGCCTGCAGATGCAGCTTCTGGTCTTCTGGCGTAAGATCGTTCCACGAACGGGGCGCCGCAGTTTCGCTGGCTGGAACGACAGCCGCCAGTTGGACGAAATCGGCCGCCTCTCCCTCGTGAGATTCCAGGTGGTGAGCCTCCTGACGAATCTCCTGTTCGATTTCGGGCGGAGCTTCCGGTTGCAGGGAGGCCTCGAGCCGCATCCCGGCGGCTTCGCAGAGTAACTCAATCGGTGCAGACAAATCCACGCCCGATGCGACGAGCATCGCCATAACTGAATGACGTGCCACAACCGGGAAAAGATACGCTTTTGCTTCCTGCGCGCTTTCGGCGCCGCCGAGCGCCGCGGCGAGCCCGGTGGAAATCTCCGCGGCTGTCGCCATTGCAACTACGGGATCAAGGCTTTCAATCGCCGACAAGATGGCCGGCGCCGCTTCCATGTCGAAGCTTTCCACATGCAGGCCCGCGATGGAATGCGCCTGGTTGCTTTCAAACACCAGCACCACCAGCCGGCTGGCGAAGGAAGCGCAACCCTCGGCCAACAGATCCATAGCTTTGTCTTCGGCGCTGGAGCGCATGCGCCGCAAGACCTGGTTCAGCGATTCCACTTGAGCGGTCCGTGCGTCATCACACGCACGCCTGAGTTTTTCGCCGGCGGCCGAGCTCTCAGCGGCGACTGCTCGCGTTACTGCGTCCCTGAGTTCGGAATCGAGGCGGCCGGATAGCTCATCAACTAAGGAGGAATGGTGCTTCTCGATCACTTCACGCCAGGTGGCCGCGCCGCCGTCGTTCATTCTTATCCAATGTTACGGCACGCTTTGACCCCTGTCGATACCAGGACGCCTTCATGCCTGAAAAAACACTCAAAAACAAACGCGTGATCGTCACAGGCGGTGCCCGCGGTATTGGAAGGGCCATCGCCACGCGGCTTCTTGACGAGGGCGCAAGCGTCGCGATCTGCGGAACCCGGCAGAAATCGATTGACGATGCGCTCGCGATTCTCTCTCCGCGAGGCGATGTATTCGGCATGGTGGCCGACGTGTCGATTCTGGATGACGTACGCGCGTTTATCGGCGCCGCCCTGAAGCGATTTGGAACGATAGACATTCTCGTGAATAACGCGGGCACGGCGACCTTCAAGAGCGTAGCGGAGCTTTCTCCCGAAGCTTGGCATCGAATGATTGCTGTCAACCTGACAGGCGTCTACTATTGTTGCCACGAGGTTCTGCCGATCTTCCGCAACGCTGGAGGCGGAGACATCGTGAACATCAGCTCACTCGCGGGAAAGAACGCATTCGCGGGTGGCGCCGGGTATAACGCGTCCAAATTCGGCCTCAACGGCTTTTCCGAGGCGATGATGCTCGATCACCGCAATGAGGGTGTGCGAGTCACCGCCGTATTGCCTGGCAGCGTGGACACAGGCTTTGGCGGGCATGGGGCAGGCTCTCAGAGCCCGTGGAAGATCGCGCCTGAAGACATCGCCGCGATCGTGTTGGATGTGTTGCAGATGCCTCGCCGAACCACGGTCAGTCAGATCGAAGTTCGGCCTTCGCGTCCGCCGCAAAGGACATGAAAAGAAAGCAAAAGTAATTTGGCATGATGCGTGCTGTTACAAGGGCGTGAATAGCAGGTGGGAGGAAGAGAACATGGTCCGGTTAAACAGAAAATTGGATCCGTCGCAGACGGGACACGAAGCAGAGAAACTGCACAATGATTTGAAGAAGCTTGTGGTCGGGCAGGAAGATGCCGTCGATCAGATTGTGAACATCTATCAGACGTATCTGGCGGGCATGACGAGCCCCGGGCGACCAATTGGAAATTTTCTGTTTCTCGGCCCCACCGGTACTGGCAAAACGCGTCTTGTCGAAGCAGCGGCTGAGTCGCTGGTTGGCGACGCGCGTTCGGTTCTGAAGATCGATTGCGCGGAATTTCAGCACAGCCATGAGATCGCAAAATTGATTGGCTCGCCTCCTGGATATCTCGGGCATCGCGAAACGCATCCACTGCTCAGCCAGGAAGTACTGAACCAGTACCACACCGACAAGGTGAAAATCAGCTTCGTGCTTTTCGACGAAATCGAAAAGGCCAGCGACGCTCTTTGGAACCTGCTGCTTGGTGTGCTCGATAAAGGCACGCTGACACTCGGCGACAACCGGCGCGTCGATTTCTCGCGGGCCATGATTTTCATGACCAGCAACCTCGGCGCTTCCGAAATGAATTCCATAATGAGACCCGCTTTGGGATTTGCCGCTTCCGATATGGAACGTAAAGCCGCTGCCGGAGAAACCGACGATGATCTCAACGCGAAGGTCTCAAGGGCCGGCGTCGAAGCCGCCCGGCGCAAGTTCACACCCGAGTTCATGAACCGGATCGACAAGGTCGTGGTGTTCAAATCGCTCGGCAGCGAAGAACTGGGCCGGATCCTGAGCATTGAATTGAATATGCTGCAGCATCGCATCTTCAATTCGCCCGACGCGACGCCGTTTGTCGTCAATGTGACCGCGGAGGCTCGGGCATACCTGCTTCGCGAAGGTACGGACATGAAATACGGCGCGCGGCACCTGAAACGGGCCATTGAACGCTCCGTGGTTCAGCCGCTCTCGAATCTGATCGCATCTGGGCAGATCCGGGGCGGAGATCTCCTGCGAGTTGATTTCGACCCGGAAGAGGCGCATCTCGATTTCATCAAAGATGCCGAAGACATGCCGACATACGCGATGATCCAGATGACGGAATTGCCAGCCTCCCCGCTTGCCGCTGGTGCCAACGCACCTGCTCCCAGGTTCGAACCTCTGCGGATGGCGAACGCGAAGAGTCAAAAGAACAGGAATTAGCGCACAGAGTCTAAAGGGCAGACGGCAGCACCCGATCGTCTGCCCCACAACCGTCTTCAACCCGGATAGGGCTCAACGTGAATCAGCACATCCGCGACCCATGGTAGTTGTTGCCGAATCCTGTCACGCACCAGCGTGGCGATCTCATGCGATGCGCGAACGGTGATTTCCGGATCGACTTCCAGATGCAGATCCACGTGATACTTGAATCCGGTTTTGCGGGCAAAGCACTTCTCGACTCCGGCGACGTCACGAACACTTAGCGCCACTTCGCGGATTTTCAACATCGAGCGCTCGTCCGGCATCGTGTCCATCAACTGCATGGCGGATTCGTACATCACCCGCATCCCCGCCACAATTACGATCAATCCCACTATGAAGGCGCCATAGTGGTCCGCGCGCAGAAAACGCGTTGGATTGGATAGTGTGAGCCACAACGCGCCGAGGGCGACGCCTCCGGAGAGCATATCCATCGCGTCGTTCGCGGCATCGGCGACCAGGGAGGAACTGCCGATATCCCGCCCATGGCGATACTTCAGGAATAGAAGCCAGAACTTCGCGCCGATCGAAATGAGGACCGGCCAGATAGCGTAGGAAGCCGGTACGCGCGTTTCATCGGCGGCGCCCGTCAATCCGTGCCACGAGATTCCGACGCCGGCGCCGACGAGGATGAATCCCAGCAGCAGGCCAGTGAGGATCTCCACTCTGCCGTGCCCGTAGGGGTGGTTCTGGTCTGCCGGGCGCGCGGCCAGTACCAATCCGACCAGCACCAGTCCCGAAGTGAAAACATCCGTTGCCGATTCGAAACCGTCCGCGCTCACGGCGGCGGAATGGGCGAAGGCTCCAACGGTGATCTTGAGAATCGCCAGAAACGCGCTGACGACCATTCCGAGGATCGCGATCTGCCGGGCTCTTTCCATCTGCAGAGGCTATGCGCGATCCGAGGCCGCTCCTAACCGCGGTCCTGCTTTTGATTGTGTCGAGTATAGGGTGAGTTGATGTAGTGCTGGGACTCTTTTGCGGCATCCGCCTGCGGAGCGAAGCGGACGGCCTCCTGATAGGCCTGGACCGCCTGACTGTGGCGATTCTGCAGATCGTAGATCTGTCCCTGGCGCATGAGAGCCAGCACACCAGTATTGAGATCGAGCTCACGCAACTGCGCTTCGCTCCCGGTAACCTTCTTCAGATTTGCCAGAGCCTGATCGAGGTCGTCGAACCAAAATTGCAGGTTGCCGGTTTCGTAGTAAATCTTTTCCCACGGGATGCGCTCATAGCCCGGCGCCCTCTGCTGCTTCAGCCGGGCGATCTCTGCAAGAGTGCCGAGGGCCAGCGGGCGATTGCCTGTCGTGCCGTACATCTGGGCCAGCTCAAAGCGGAGCAGATAGTTACGTGGGTAACGCTGGATGAGCTGGGTGACGAGCGGGATAGCCCGTGACGGCTGCCCTTCCCTGCGATAAAGAGCACAAAGGACGATTTCCGCATCCACGCGGTTCTCTTTTCCCTTTGCGGCAACTTCTTCGATGGTGTGCAAACCCCGTTGTTTG
>DATAZF010000398.1:0-13758 GCA_036272235.1 Bryobacteraceae bacterium
GATGTCGATGGCGGCAGGCCAGACAAAGAGATGCCGGATGTAGGCTTCGAGCTTTGCCTTGTCTATCCGCGGTTCGTCGCTTTGCGCCTTTGGTGCTTCCGGCCTCGGTGCGGTTTGTGCCAGCAGAGTCGAAGCGGAGGCGAGCAGAGTCGAAGCGGAGGCGAGGATGATGAATAGTTTGCGGAGCATAGGTAATGTTCGAGGCCGGGATTGGTACTGAAGGTATTATATCCGCGGAAGTGCGGTGGCGCAGGCCACGGTTCGTTTCTGCAGGGTTTCGACTTCGGAGACGGCCAATCGTGTAAATGTTCTGTAAAACTACCATTTTTCACAGGTTAAACGCCTGGAAGTTTGCAAGACTAAGTTGGAATGGCGAACTTACCGCTGCGGAGAGCGTCTTAACATATTGAGGACGCACGGCTGTGGTAAACTTCAAACTGAAATGGGGGGCAACATTTCCCTTCCAGATTCGGAAACGGAACCGCAAGTGCTTCCGTCATTCAGGGAGACACCTTTGCTCGGGCACACACCTTTGACAGGATTGGTCGACCGAAATGCCTGAAGTTCCGCGTAACGATCCAGCGCAAACCGCAGCGCACGACGCCAACGGCGACGTGAAGATGCACACGGACATGAACGACCATCTGGACCGGCTGTTCGCCGCGGACAAGGCCGAGATACCGTGGTTTGTTTCCCTTTACCAGAACATTCACGACCTGATCAAGCCCGAGAAGTTACCGCCGCTCGAAATCACCTCAAAGCCGGTCGCGGTAAAGAGCATCTGGGGCCTCTACGCGTTAAACCCCAAGTCTTTTTACTCATCGGTCACCATTCTCGGCACGGTCTTTGCCCTGATGATGTTCGTCTTCACGAGCAAAGCGGTGCAGGACCAGTTGAAGAAGGCCGTCGATCCCATCTATTTGGATTTGAAGCCGTATGAGGCTCCACCCAAGCCAAAAGCGGCAGGTGGCGGCGGTGGCGGCGGCGCACGGGAAGTGGCGCCGGTGACAAAGGGTCAGGCTCCGAAGCCTTCGCTGAAGCAGTTCACGCCTCCGATGATCGTTAAGGAACAGCCGAAGCTGGCGATGACGCCTACGATCATCGCGCCTCCCGACGCTGTGCTTCCGCAGAGTAATCTGCCGAACTGGGGCGATCCGCTGGCCAAGTTGACGAACCTGTCGAACGGCTCGGGATTCGGCGGCGGCATGGGCAACGGCAGCGGCGGTGGACTGGGCTCAGGCAATGGCGGCGGATTCGGCCCCGGTTCAGGCGGCGGGATCGGCGGCGGTGTCTACAAGGTCGGCGGTGGCGTAAGTCAACCTTCCGTACTCTTCAAGGTCGACCCGGAATATTCGGAAGAAGCCCGCAAAGCGAAATACAGCGGGACCGTGGCGCTTGCCGTTGTCGTGGACGTGGAAGGCCACGCGCGTGACATCCACGTCATAAAGAGTCTGGGGATGGGGCTCGACGAGAAAGCCATCGAAGCCGTGGAGAAATGGAAGTTCAAGCCGGGCATGAAGGGCGGTCAGGCTGTGAACGTCCGGGCCACCATCGAAGTCAACTTCCGTCTGCTGTAGACACGCACTGGCAGGCTGAATCCTGCCCAAACCTCGTCTTCCAAGTCAGATTTGCAGTGGTGGCGCAGTCGGTTTCGACTGCGTTCTGTATAGCTCAGCCGTTTGTATAGTTCAGCTAATTCTGCCGTGGCAGCCTGAAGCAAAAAGTCGAGCCCACGCCTTCTTCCGATTCCACCCAGATCTTCCCGCCGTGCGCTTCGACGATTCTGCGGGCGAGCGCGAGGCCGATGCCCGCTCCCGGAATGTCGTGCCCGTGCAGCCGGTTGAAAATCGTAAAGATCCTGCCGCGGAACTGCGGCTCGATGCCCATCCCGTTGTCTCTCACCGCGAATATCCAGTCATCGCCATCGCCATCGCGCCGCGCTGAGATGTGAATCTCCGGCGGGATGCCCGGCTTCCGGTACTTGATCGCGTTGCTGATCAGATTCTGGAAGACGTACTCGATCTGCTCGTTGGCGATCAGGACGGGAAGAGAGTCGCGGGTAATCATCGCGCCGCTGTCGTGAATGGTCGTCTCCAGCGCGTCCATGACACGCTCGACCAGGTCGTCGCAGGCGATCGGGAGCATCTTGTTATCGCCGGCGCCCGCTTGCGCATACTGCAGCAATCCGTCGATGAAAAAACGCATCTTCGTGGCGCCGTCGGAAATAAACTGCAGGCTTCTCGATGTTTCCACATCCCGGCTCGCTTCCGAATTCAGGGCAAGCCGGAGATTCAGCAGCTCCACATATGAGGCGATGGTCCGCAGCGGCTCATTCAGGTCGTGGCCGACCCGGTAGGCGAACCAGCGAAGCTCTTCGTTCGACTTCCGCATCTCTTCCTCAGCGCGGCGGGCGCGAAGAAAGGCATTGACAGTGGCAAGCAGGATGGCGGGCTCGATCGGCTCCACCAGATAGCCATCCGCGCCCGCATCGAGACCGTTCACCTGATGATGGGCCAAAACCGAAGACGCCGATATGTGAAGGATCGTCGTCGCGGCAGTCACCGGATTATCGCGGAGCTGACGGCAGATCTCAAAGCCGCTGATATCGGGGAGATTGACGTCGAGCAGAATCAATTTCGGCAATTCCTTCTGCACGGCCGCGAAAGTCTCACGGCCGTTCCCGGCCTCGAGCACGCGGTATCCCGCCTGTTTCAGCAGCTTGGTCCTGGCGTAGCGGCCCGGGACGTAATCATCCACATTCAAGATCAACGATTCGGTGACGTCAGTCATGTTGCTTCAGCCATGGCGTTCTTCAGCGTACGACGAACGGCGTCGCCGACGGTTACGTCACTTATATTATCCTTCCCGATAATTGTCACGCATTCCGAAGAAAGACGTTGACGTTCCTGGTCGTCGAGCGTGCGGGATGTCACTACGACGACGGGAATTCCACCGGTCTCCGGTCTTCGCTTCAACTCGTCGAGCACCTCGAAGCCGGTCATATCCGGCATGGTCAGGTCCAGAAAAATGAGGTCGGGGCGGAGCGCCGTTGCCCTGGTTATTCCCGGCATGCCCCCGGTTTCCTCCGCAATCGCGACCGGCAGGCCCTTCAGGTGCTGCCGGAGCAGATAACGATCGACATCGTTGTCGTCGATAATCAGAACGCGACTCAGCGGAATATCGCCCGTGAGTGTGCGTAAGTGCTTCAAAAGCTCGGCGCGCTCGACAGGCTTCAGAAGGTAGCAGTCCGCGCCCAGGTGGAAACCTTTCGACTGGTCCTCAATCGTGCTCACCACGATGATGGGGATGGCGTTGGTGCGCGGCGCCCGTTTGAGGGACGCCATCAACGACCAGGTGTCCTCCGAGCGAAGCACGATGTCGAGTATGATCGCGCAGGGTTCCATCTGCTCCAGCAGTTTCTCCGCTTCGCGCGTCGTGGCGGCTTGTACGATCTGGAAGCCGGAATCCCTCAGGTAACTCTGGTAAGTAAGAACCATTTCCGAATCGTCCTCGACAACGAGGACCGGCCGCCCGGCGGAAATGGGCACCCAGACGGGCGCCTCCGGAACCGGAGCCGGCATGGCGCCCGGGAAATTTCGTGGAATCCGCAGGGTGAACGTGGAACCGCGCCCCGGCAGGCTCTGAACTTCGACCGCGCCCCCGAGAAACGTAGCGAGCTTTTTCGACAAAGGGAGTCCAAGTCCCGTGCCTTTGACGCGACGCTGAATCGGATGGTCGATTTGGACGAAATCCTGAAAGATCAACTCCTGATCCTCGGGCGCAATGCCGATGCCAGTATCGGAAACGGACAACAACACCTCATTGTCGCCCGACAGCTGCGCCGCAACCCGCACCTCTCCGGTCTCGGTGAATTTCAGGGAGTTTGAAATGAAATTGCGAAGGATCTGCGAGATTTTGGCTTCATCGGTGAACAGCGTCGGTATGTCGTCCGCTTCTTCGAAGACCAGATCGACGGATTGGTTGAGCAGCAGGGGCCGCAGCATGCCGCGCAGCGCGGCAAAAAGATTCGCGACCTCGAACTCGATCGGTCTCGCATCGAGTTTCCCGGCTTCGACCTTCGCAAGATCGAGAAGATCGTTGACAAGTTCCAGCAGATCCTGCGCGGCACGTCGGATATAGCTCACTTGCTGCGCCTGTTCGTTGGTCAACGGCCCGTCAAAACGTTCAGTAAGGAGGCCGGTGAGCGCCAGGATCGAATTGAGCGGCGAGCGAAACTCATGGCTCATGTTCGAAAGGAACTTCGACTTCAACTCATCGGCGCGGCGCAGATGGTCCGCTTGTTCGTCGAGCTCGGCGTAGAGCGCAACGACGCCGCGGTTCGTATCCTCCAGCTCGCGATTGACGCGCGTGAGCTCCATCTGGCGCAAGCTGATTTCTTCCAGCGCCCGGATCAGTTCCTGGTTCTGGTGCTGGAGTTCCTGGATCGGGTCCTGCGGGCGCTCGCGGGCCAGTTCGTCGGTAATGCGGGCGAGATCCGCTTCGGTGACGAGAGCGGAACGCCGCGGAATCAGCTTTGTCAGCACGACTTCCGTTCCCACGCCAGGAGCGGAGTTGATCTGAAACTGATCCATCAAACGGCGGGCGCCAGTCACCCCGAGGCCCATGCCGGTCGGCGATTCATAGCGGCCTTCAAGAATGGCGGAGAGATCGCGAATGCCCGGCCCGTGATCGGAGACTTTGATGACGAACAACTGCGGGGGCGTGCGGCCTTCGATGGCAAACTCGACCCGGCCGCCACGCGCATAGTTGAATGCGTTGCGCGCGATTTCGGAGACGGCGGTCGAGATGCGCGTCTGGTCCTGTGAGTCGAAACCGAGGAGCTTCGCCACCTGCCGGGCGCGCTGGCGGGCATGAACCGTGTCCTGCTCATAACGGATTTCCGCCGAGAGGATGGGGATTCTCATGGTGTGCTCTTTTCTACTCCCACTTATGCCGCCTTCGCCACCACGACCGTGGCATCATCATGATGGCGGGCAAAATCCCGGTAAAGCACGCCCGCGATCAGGGCCGGGTCGCGAAGCGGCAGCGCGGAATGCGAATCGATCGCCGTGCCCGTCGCGAGTCCGTCGGAGTGCATTACAAGAAGGCCGTCCTTCGGCCAGGGATAACTGAATTCACGAATCCTGCCGGCATGATGCCCCGCGGTACCGTTGACCGAAACCAGGTGTTGATAGCGCGCGGAACCAGCGTAAATCTGCGCCAGAATGTTCCCCAGTCCCGAGAAGGTAACGAGGGCGCGGTCCAGATCGATCCGGGCAACCGCTACGGCGGCGCCACGCAGGCCGCGAAGCGCGCGGTGTACGAGATCGATCAGGCTCCCGGGTGTTTTTTCCTTGTTGTTCCGCAAAATCCGGATGGCTTCGCGCGAAGCCTGGGCGGCTTCAAATCCATGGCCGAGACCGTCGGCGACCATCACCGAGAAAGCGCCGCCATCCTGCTCGATGCCCCACGCATCGCCGCAGAATTCCTCGCCGACTTTGTTGGCGTTGACGGCACCGGCACGCAGGAAGACCGGCGCGGCCGTGCGCGCTGGCGGGGCGGCCGGCCAGCGCGCCAGAATCGCCGTGCCCTCGCCCGGAATAGAATAAAAATCCGATTCCCCGGCCAGACGCCGTACCGCGCCCAGTCCCTCCCCTGGCGAACTGCCTGAAGTGAAGCCGTCTTCGATGCACCGCTCGACGTCGTACATCCCCGGACCTTTGTCGAGCGACAGAAGTTCGAGCTGTGGACCGCCCTCCGGCGCCGCGGCTTCGGGTACCTGCAACAGAATCGCGCCGCTCTGCGCATGCTTCAGGATATTCGTGCACATCTCGGTGACTACGATCGCCACCTGACCGGCGCGTACGTCGTCGAAGCCGATCTCGTCGGCAAGGCGCAGGCCGACGCGGCGCGCTTCGGCTATCTGACTTACTTCGTCGATGGGAATGCGAAATGACGAGCTCACGTCATTTCCACCGCAATATTGAGACCGTAGTCCCCCCGCCCAACCGGGACTGGATTTCGAACTCATGCGAAAGGCGTTTTGCGCCGCTGAGCCCGAGGCCCATGCCATTGCCCGACGAGTAGCCATCCCGCAATGCCTGTTCCACATCGGCGATGCCCGGACCCTGGTCCTCGAACACCAGCCGAATTCCCGAGGTGCGCTCGTTCTGGACCAGTTCGATGCGAGCCGTGCCGCCGCCGCCATAGTCGAGCGTATTGCGCGCCAGTTCGCTCGCGGCGGTGACAAACTTCGTCTGATCCACCAGACCCAGCCCAAGCGATACCGCTTTCCTGCGGACCGCCTGGCGGACTTTCACGATGTCCTCGGAAGATTGAATGGTCAGCGACTCGCCGTTAAGGATGCGCATCGCGGGAGTCTTATCTTTCCGAAAGGGCGGACTGCAGTGTCGCCATGCCCTTTTCGACGTCGAGAGCCGTGCGAATTCCTTTCAGCGAGAGGCCGAGCTCGACGAGCGTGATGGCCACGGATGGTTGCATCCCGACCACAACCGTTTCCGCATCGAGCAGATGCGCCATTGAGGCGATGGTGCCGAGCATCCTGCCGATAAACGAATCGACCATTTCGAGCGTCGAGATATCGATCAGCACCCCGCGCGACCGGTGCCGGACGATTTGAGAGGTGAGATCGTCCTGCAAGGTGAGGGCCAGACGGTCATGCATGTCCACCTGGATGGTCACGAGCAGAAACTCGCCCATCTTGAGAATCGGAATTCGCTCCACGATTTACCGGGCCCCGGAACCAGATATCTTGTCGCCTTGCGCTTTCTCGTTGTGCACCATCGCCTGCCCGCTGCGCCGCAAAGCCACGGCGAAGGCATCGGCAAGGGTTGCTTTCGTCGTGACGTCCGTGAGATCGACGCCAAGATGAATAATGGTCTGCGCGATCTGCGGACGAATACCGCTGATCAGGCAGTCGGCGCCCATGAGGCGGGCCGCCGCGACGGTTTTAAGAAGATGCTGGGCGACGAGCGTGTCGACGACCGGAACTCCGGTGATGTCGATGATCGCGTAGTCGGAGCGTGTCTGCACGATCGCTTCGAGCAGATTCTGCATCACTACCTGGGTGCGAGCACTATCGAGGGTCCCGATCAAAGGAAGCGCAAGGATGTTGTCCCAAAGGCGCACCACAGGCGTGGATAATTCCATCAGCTCCTGCTGCTGGCGCGAGATGACTTCTTCACGCACACGCTGAAACGCTTCCATGGTGAATAGCCCGAGCTTGTCCAGGAGGATTGTTGCCTGCCAGACGGCCTGCAGGAATGTTTCAGGTTTGCCGCTCAATTCCGATTGCAGGGCTTTGAAAAAAGGCTCCTTCAGCGAGAACACGAATGATGCCGTTTCCGTAGGCGAATATCCGCCTTTGGCGCGTTTGGCGGAGAGCGAAGTGAGCAACTCCCGCATCGGCGCCCAGCTCGGCTGACCCAGATCTTCCATCTGCCCGGATTTGACGGCCACTTGCAGAGAGTTCATGAACTCGTGCGAATCGCGAATCGTCTCCTGCTGCTCGGTCGCGGATCGGCGCCTGCCGGATTTGCTTTGCAAATCGAGCCACTGGGTCATAATTTCCTGTTCTCGTCTGGAGAACACTTCGGAGAAAACGTTGCTCGAAGCGGGGGTCAAAGGGGAACTCCTTGTCTGAAAATTGCCAAAGGAAAACTGGGGTGGTTCAGTCGGATTATAACGTTGGTTGCGCCCGGCAAGTCGCAAGCGGCAAAGTTTTCCACACCCAGGCAGTCACCTTAGTTACTTTATAGTACTTTTTAATACGTTTACCCTAGATACACAGAACATTGATCAGCGTTTTCGCGCAGAGCCGCGCGGCTTACTCCATTTCATCCGAATGCGGCCCACTCCCGGCAGACGCGGGATATCCCTCCGTGCTCGCCACTTGCCCGATGTGGGTGGAACGTCGCGTGGTCAGCTTTCTCCTTTTGTCCTACTCGTGCCGCAACGCCACTACAGGGTCCACACGAGTCGCGCGGCGTGCTGGAATCAAGCAGCCGAGCACCGCCGCCAAAATCAGAGTGGCCGAGGCGGCTAGCAGCGCGGCTGGGTCCGCTGGTGAAACCTGCGTCAGTTGGGCTTTTAGCAGGCGGTTCACGGCGAACGAGCCGGCCAGTCCGATCGCCAGCCCGATTGCCACCGGAAACATCCCGTTCCGAAATACCAGTTTGAGTATCTCGCGCGCGGTCGCTCCTAGGGCCATCCGGACCCCGATTTCCTGCGCGCGACGGCTCACGGAATTCGCGACCACGGCATATAGGCCGACCGAAGCGAGCAGCAGTGCAATGGCGGCGAAGATCAGGAACAGCACGGCCGAGAATCCTTTGTACTGTAGCGCCGGCGCGAGTCTGCCGGCTGCGGGATCGACCCCCAGCGGCAGCTCAGGGTCGAGCAGCCGCACCTCCCGCCGGAAGACATTCGAAAGGCTGTCTGGCGGAACCCCCGCGCGCGCCGCCACCCACATTCCCGTCGTCGGATTCTGGCGCCACGGAACATAGACCGCGGACTCGAATGCTTCCGGGCTGGCCGCGCTCTGCGCAATATTCTGCGCCACGCCAACAACCGTCAACCACGGCCCCGGCGCCTTGCCCCGTAAAAGGCGAAAGCGTTTGCCCAGTGGATTCGCAACGGCCCAATATTGGCTCGTGAAGCGCTGGTTGACGATCGCAACCTGCTCCGCGGAAGGCCCATCGGACTCGCTGAATTGCCGCCCCGAAATCAGCGGCATTCCCAGCGTCTGAAACCATTCCGGGCTCACAATCAGCCTCATTACTCGGGGATGCACTTCAACCGGGGGAGCGCCCGCAAGTTCAAATGGCAGGAACGCGGGGGTCCATCCCGGGAGCTCGGAGGTTAGCGCGACCGATTCCACGCCGGGAACCGCCCGTAACCGCGTTTCGAGACGATCGAAAAAAGAAACCTGCGCGTCCGCCCCGGGATACCGTGTCTTCGGCAAGCTGATAAGCGTCGTCAGAATACGATTCGTGTTGAACCCAACATCCACCGCGTAAATTTTCAGAAAGCTGCGGAGCATAACTCCCGCTCCCGCGAGCAGCACGACAGCAAGCGCCATCTCCGCTATGACCAGCAGCGCGGACAAATGTTTCCCGCGCCCGCCGGCGGTGGCTCCCCGGCCGCCATCTTTCAGCGCGGCATTCACATCCAGTTTCGAGAGCCTGAGCGCCGGCGCGAGCCCGAAAAGTAAACCGGTCCCGATCGAGATCGCCAACAGGTAGGCGAAGACGTGCTGGTCCATCGAATAATCGAGCACGTGGTCGAACCAGACGCCGGGGGTCGCGTCGGAGATGATGGCTCCGCTGGCGGCCAGCGCGTAAACGTGAACACTCCATTTCGCAATCCACCAGCCGAAAAATCCGCCAAAGCCGGAAAGGATCACGCTTTCGATGAGGAGTTGGCGGACGATCCGCCAGCGGCCGGCGCCAAGGGCCACTCGAACGGAAATCTCGCGCGCTCTGCCCATCGCGCGGGCAAGAAGAACATTGGCCAGATTCGCGCAGGCGATCAGGAGCACGAATGCGACCGCCGCCCACATCGCCTGGTAGACGAGAGTCGCGTTCGGGCCAATAAAGAATTCGTCGAACTTGTACACGATCGGGGGCGAACCCTTATCGGTCGCCGGCCACGCATTTTCGAGCCGGCGGCCAATCGTTGCCATCTCCACTCGGACTTTCTCGATTGTGATTCCGGGGGCCATGCGGCCGAAGACGAACCACGTATCGCGGTTCTCCCTGTTCATCACTTGCGGAGTCGGCGCCAGCGGTATCCAGAGATCCTGATTCTGCGGGAAGGAGAAACCGCGCGGCATCACGCCGATGACGGTTGTCGGAATGCCATTGAGCCGGATGGTGCGGTTGACGATGTGAGGATCACCGGCGAAGCGGCGTTCCCAGAAGTTGTACCGCAACATCACTACAGGAGCGGCCCCCGGGATTTCATCGGATGTTGTGAAATCCCGCCCGAGGAAAGGACGCTGCCCCGCCAGTTTGAAAGTATCGGCGCTCACTTCCGTCGCATCGTGGCTTTCAGGAAAGCCGCTTCCGTATAAGACGGTCTTCGCCACTCCGTGAACAATCGCCATTCCCTCGAATGACTTCGCCCGCGCCCGCCAGTCCAGAAAATCGGGGTAGGACACGCAGCACCCCGGGCTCGAGGTCATGTACACAATGCGGTCGTTATCGCGCACCAGCGGGAAACCTTTGAAGAGCGTGGCGTTGGTCACGGTGAAGACGGTGGCGTTGACACCGATGCCGACGGCAAGCGTCCCGATGGCAACGGCCGCGAAACCCGGATATTGCTTGAACATGCGCAACGCGTAGCGGACATCGCGCACCAGGGAGTGAATAAACTCCAGCCCGCGCGCATCGCGGCATTCTTCCTTAATCTGTTCGATGCCGCCGAATTCCAGCCTTGCCGCACGCCGCGCTTCCGCTTCACTCAATCCGGCGCCGACATGGCGCGCGACGCGCTGATCGTAATCGAAACGCAACTCGGCGTCCAGTTCCTTTTCGATTTGCTCTCCGTCGGCGACCCGTCGCCGCACGCGCCCGAGCAGGCTCACCGCACATCGCCTCCGGCGGTTTTCAGAATCAGTCCGATGGCGCCCGCGAGCCTCTCCCAGTTCTCGGTTTCATCCTTGAGCTGCTTCCTGCCCTTTGCCGTCAGCCGGTAGAACTTTGCTTCGCGGCCGGTCTCGGATTCCTTCCACTCCGCCGCCAGCAGCTCCCTGTTTTCGAGGCGGTGCAGCGCGGGGTAGAGCGATCCCTGCTGTACCTGCAGGACGTCGCGCGAAATCTGCTGGATGCGTTGTGCGATGGCATATCCGTGGCTGGGTCCCAGTGCCACGATCCGGAGAATCAGCAGATCGAGAGTGCCCTGCGGAAGATCGGATTTCGGTGAGCTCAAACGATGGATACCTCTGACTTCTACATATACACCATCCATAGGTAGAAGCACAAGGCGTGTGGTCGGAACTCGTGTGGTCGGAACTCGCAAAAGCATACCGCCGATCCTGTTAAAATTGGCCTCCATGAACCGGCGCCACTTCGTTTGGGAAAGCACCGCTGCATTAATTGGCATTTCGGAAAGGCTCGGGGCCGCCGCGAGATACGATCTCGTGGTTAAGGGCGGGCGCGTCATCGATCCTGCGAGCAAGATGAATGCTCTGCGCGATGTGGCAATCGCCAACGGCCGCATCGTTGCGGTCAAAGCCGGCATTGCCGCAGGCGGCGCGCAGACTCTGGACGCCACGGGCAAACTCGTGGTTTCCGGGCTGATCGACATTCATACTCATGCCGGACGCAACATGGAAGGGCCGGCCGTTTGTCTCGCCGACGGCGTGACCGGCCTGATCGACGCGGGCTCACAGGGCGCCGACCGCATCGGCGAACCGGTTGCCGTGCTGAAGTCGGCGCCGCAACTCTGCCGCGCGTTGATCAATATCGGGCGTGCCGGCATTATTGCGGAAGGCGACACCATGGACCTCACTCGCGCCGACGTTGCGGCAGCGAAAGAAGCCATCGGAAAGAATCGCGACATGATCGTCGGTGTGAAAGCGCGTCTTTCGCGCGATGTCGCGGGCCAGAATGACTTTGAAGTGCTGCGGCGGGCACAGGAAGCAGCGTCGGCCTTCAATTTGCCCGTGATGATCCATATGGGCCAAACGATTTCGCCTCTTTCAAAACTGATGCCGCTGCTCAAATCCGGCGACATAGTGACGCATCTGTTCGCGCCGCCGCCGAACAGCATCATCGACGATACGGGACACATTCTGCCGGAAGTCCTTGCGGCCCGCCGCCGCGGCGTGCTGTTCGATGTCGGCAACGGACGCACCGGGCACCTGCGCTGGGATATGGCGGAGAGTATTTTGAAAGCAGGTTTTGTGCCGGATACCTTCTCGACCGACTGGGGTCTCGACGGACGCGCGCCGCAGATCATCGACTTTCCCAATGTGATGTCGAAATTCCTGATGCTGGGCATGTCGATCGATCAGGTGATCGCTTGCTCGACGTCGCATGCCGCGCGCGTGTTTCCGGTCTTCCACGATCGCGGCACCTTGAAACCGGGCGCACCGGCCGATATTGCGGTGCTCGACTTGAGGCAGGGAACCTTCGACTTCCTCGACAATTTCGGAAACACGCGAAGCTTCACGCAGCGGTTGTTTCCAGCGGCAACTATACTCGCCGGGAAGGTTGTTGCGACGAGGAAATAGCGGGAATGCCTTGGCGATATAGTAATCCTGATGCTTTCTCGACGAACTATACTGCTGGCCGGAGGTGTTGCAGGCGCTGCCGCCGTCACCACAAACGCCGTCGCGGCGACCACGAAAATGACTCTCTGCATGCATCAGGGCACGTCCCGTTCCGCGGGTTATCGCAAATCTCTCGAAGGATGGGCGAAGGCCGGCATCAAGCACGTCGAGCTCTCCGACACCATGCTGGAGGGATTTCTCAAGACCGACACCATCCAGGCAGCAGGGAGCGTTATCAAGGACAACGGACTCACCGCGGTTTCGAGCCAGGCCGTTCTTTCCGATCTATGGATTCCGGGACCGGCGCGCGCGGCATCGCTCGAAACCTGGAAGAAACGCTGCGATCAGTTTTCGACACTCGGGGTTCCGCGCATCTATTGCCCGTCTGTCACCAATCGCCGCGTCACGGCCGATGATTTCAAAGCCACTCCGGGCTGCATCCGGGAAGCCGGCGACATCGCGAAGGAACACAACCTGACAGCGATGATCGAGTTTGCGCGTACGTCGACGCATCTGGCTACGCTTACGTCGTCGCTCAAGATGATTCGCGAGGCGAACCATCCGAACGTCCGGCCGATGATGGACTTTTTCCACTTCTGGTCGGGTCTCAGCAAGTTCGAGGATCTCGACCTGTTCACACACGGCGAACTCGCGCACGCGCACTTTCAGGATGTGGCGGACGTACCGAAGGAACTCTACGACAACAATTCGCGGCTGATCCCAGGAGACGGTGTTTCACCGCTCGTTCGCATTCTGCGCAAGTTGTCGGAGAAAGGTTACGCCGGGTCGCTTTCCGTTGAGCTCTTCCTCGCGAAGCTGACTGGCGGAGATCCGTATGAGGTGGCGAAGGAGATCAAAGAAAAAGCCGACGCGGTGCTGCATAAGGCACGAGTGGCTTAAGGCTTCCGCTCAGCGCTTCCATCCGGCATCCTGAAAAGGCGGACGCGGAAATCGTTCGGATCGAGTGTGCAGTTCCGGGTCCGGACTGTCCCCCGGCGCGGCGTGGGTGTCGAACGAACGCCTCGCGGCCCTGTCGAAACCTGAACTGCGGCAATTGCCTCACCTCCTTCCGGAGTTGTAATCGAGATCATGTCACCGAGCGGCCGTCTCGCCGCATCGCAAAAGAAGATGCGCCTCTGGGCCGGAAATGGCGTCGAAATCGGGTGGCTGATCGACGGCGGCAACAGGACTGTCTATGTTTGTCGCGGGACCGCCGAGCTGCGCGCCGTTACAGGCGCGGATAGCATTGCGGGCGAGGGCCCCATACAGGATTCATTCTTGAACTCGGTCAGATCCGGGCCGGCATCCAGGCTATAATCGCCGCAGCGATCTCACGCGGATGTGGCGAAACTGGCAGACGCGCCAGATTTAGGTTCTGGTTTCGAAAGAAGTGGAGGTTCAAGTCCTCTCATCCGCACCAAACTACAAAAAGTGACTGCTCCCCCCGGGGCGGTGAACTTCTC
>DATAZF010000399.1:0-2814 GCA_036272235.1 Bryobacteraceae bacterium
CGAGGCTTTCAAGGGACGGACCATGTCTGGCTGGTAATGATGAAGGCGATGCGCGCCCTGACGAAGTACGCCGCCGCTGGCATTGAAGAGACCGGGCTCGGCCTCTCGGATTTCGGCGTGCTTGAAATCCTGCTGCACAAAGGGCCGTTGCCGGTCAATACTATAGGACCGATCGTCGATCTAACTCCGGGCTCGATCAGTATCGCTGTGGACCGTCTTTTCGCGAAAGGCCTGGTCAGCAGGGTCGAAAGCGCCGAAGACCGCCGCGTGCGGATCGTCGCGCTCACCGTACGCGGGAAAGCCCTCATCGATTCAGCTTTTCGAAAGCATTCCGGGCAGATGAGGAAAGCGTTCGCTGAACTGAGCCCTGAAGAACTTCGTGGCCTCGAAGCGGCGCTTAAGAAAGTCGGCAAGCGCGCTGCCACGCTGATGGAGGAGAGTTAAATGGCTCCATGGAGTTGTCAATTGAGTGTTCAATTGGAGGAACGGGCAGTAAATACTTACGCCAATTGGGGCTTAAGTCCACTTTAAATGCCTCAGTTGCGGAATCGGGCGTCATCGTGCAGAAATGTCGCCGGATGCGTAGTCAGTTGAGGTGCTGAGATCCTTCCATTTTCTGTCGGCCTCGAGTTTCTGAAGTGCGGCCTGTTCGGCGGCGTGATACGAATCGCTTCCGAGCAGCAGCCGCAAAGGCGGGTCGCTTAGCGACGCAACCTGCAGAAGCGCCGCGGCGGCCTTCGCAGGGTCGCCCGGTTGCTTGCCGTCATATTCCCGCTGGAAGCGCACTGTAGCGCCGACTGTGGAATCGTACTCCCGGCGGCCTTCGCGAAGGTCTGTGGAGATACCCGCAAAATCGGTGCGAAAGCCGCCGGGCTCGACGATCGTCACCTTTATGCCGAGAGGCCCGACCTCTTTGTACAGTGATTCCGAGAAACCCTCGACGCCGAACTTTGCCGCTGCGTACGGTGCGCGCCCGATCGGCCCAATTCGTCCGGCGATCGATGTTACCTGGATGATGTGGCCGGCGCGCCGCTCCCGGAAGAATGGGAGCGCAGCTTTGGTCATGATGATGACACCAAAAAGATTCGTCTCGAGCTGAGCCCGAAAGTCAGCGAGTGAGGTGTCTTCCACGGGACATACGTTGCCATAGCCGGCGTTGTTGACGAGCACATCCAGGCCCCCAAAGGCCTCAATCGCCGTATCGATAGCATGCCGGGCCTGCGCCTCGCTGGTAACGTCCAGCGCAAGGGCTCGCACCCTGTCGCCGTAGTTGCTGACAAGGTCGCTGAGTTGGAGGGGATTGCGAGCGGTCGCGACAACGCGATGGCCGGCGTCGAGGGCGGCTTGCGCAAATGCTCTACCCAAACCCCGCGAGCTACCGGTAATGAGCCAAACCTTCGATCCGGTGTGCATCCCTTAATTGTGGCTGACAGGCACGGCCGCCGGGATTGGCCGGATGCCTTCGCGTTCGACCAGCGTTTGCAGCACGGATCTGAGGGTGACCTCTCCTTTTCGAGAGCCTGCGTCGCCGTTCTCGAACTCAATCCAGCCGTCGTTAAAGCCATCCAGCATCCGAATTCGGGGGGTGGGATTCTTCATGCCCTGCGATCTGAATAACTGCTCCCATGTCTCTCGCGGCACTGCGTCCATGCTCACGCAGCGGCCAAGCACTTCAGCAAAGGTATTCGCGATCTCATCCGGGGTCACGCGGCGCGGCCCCTCCAATTCGACGACTCTCAGCCCCGTCCATGATTCCTGGAGCAGCTTCGCAGCTTCGCGCCCGATGTCGGCAGTGGCCACCATCGGGACCGCTTTATCCAGAGGCTGGAGGAAGCTCATGATGATCCCGCTCTCTCGCGCCGCGGCGACATCCCAGCGAAAATTTTCCATGAACCATGCGGGTCGAAGGAAAGTAATCGGCATCGGCAACTCTCGCAGCGCCTGCTCGATGATGGTGTGCTGTGTAAGCAGGTTGGATTCACGCGCCTGTGCGCCGATCGTGGACAAGTAAACGACTCTGGCCGGATCTGCTCTTTCCAGCGCCGACTTCAGGGAAGCGGCCGTCGCCCGCGCCTCCGGAAAACCGGGAGCCGGATCGAAGTTCGGCGGAACCAGCACGAAGACTCCTTCTGCGCCTTTGAATGCCGAAGCCAGCGACGTGGCATCGGCGATATCCGCCTGTACGACTTCGCAACCCCGCTCTGCCCAGACATCCCCTTTGCCAACGTTGCGCATCACGGCCCGGACAGGCCGCCCGGCGGCCAGAAGATTATTCGCGACGCTGCCGCCAACATTGCCCGTTATCCCGGTAATTGCGTACATTGTGTTTTCTCCTTGTGAATCACCACGGTATCGTCACGTTTTCCCAGCGCGTGAATGTACCCGTTGGGCCGTCCGGGCCGAGCAGCGCAACACGCACCACCTCGCGGGCGCCCTCCTCGAGAGACTGTGTCCCCTCATAGCCGTTGAGGTTTGTCCTGGTGAAGCCTGGCGAAACCAGGTTAACCTTGATCCCGGTTGACTCCAGTTCGACCATCATAGCCAGCGTGAGTGCGTTCAGAGCCGCCTTGGATGCAGGGTAGACGGGGCCGAACATCGGGTGGTAGGGGTAGGCTGGGTCCGCGTTCGACGTCAGGGAGCCGACGGCGCTCGACACATTGATGATGCGGGCGCCTGAGGATTCACGGAGGAGCGGCAACATCGCCTGGTAAACCGCGAGGACGCCGAATACATTGGTCTCCCACACGGTGCGGACTTCATCGAGGGATGCATTGCTCGCGCGGCTTATCTGGGCGTACTCCTGAAGGGACAAGC
>DATAZF010000400.1:0-8830 GCA_036272235.1 Bryobacteraceae bacterium
TACATCGTGTGGCTGGAACGAAAAGTTGTAGGACGCATCCAGAACCGCTGGGGACCCACGCGTGTCGGCCCATTCGGCCTACTCCAACCGGCAGCGGACGGCGTGAAATTCCTGTTCAAAGAGGATCTCACACCGCCTCACGTCTACAAACCGCTATACATTGCGGCGCCGATCATTGCTGTGGTGTTCGCGCTATCGTCGATTGCGCTGATCCCGGTTGGGAATGATGTCACTGTTTTCGGCTACCGGGTTCCGTTACAGATCGCGGACGTAAACATCGGACTGCTCATCGTCCTTGGCATTACATCGCTCGGCGTCTACGGAATAGCGCTCTCAGGATGGTCATCGAACAGTAAGTATTCTCTGCTCGGCGGATTGCGGGCCAGCGCCCAGATGATCAGCTACGAAATTGCGCTGGGACTTTCCCTGGTCGGCGTGCTGATCCTGGCGGGCAGCCTGAACCTGCGCACCATCGTCGAGAACCAGGCCGGACACTTCTGGCACTGGAACATCTTTGGCGGCGGCCAGTTCATCGCCTTTTTTATTTACATGATGGCCGCCTATGCGGAAACGAATCGTATTCCGTTCGATCTTCCGGAAGCGGAAACCGAACTTGTTGCCGGGTATCACACGGAATACAGCGCCATGAAATTCGCCATGTTTTTCATGGCGGAATATTCGAACATGGTCACGGTGGCGTGCATTGCCTCGATCCTGTTTCTTGGCGGCTGGAGCGGCCCGCTGTTCGGACCACCGATTCTCAAAGCGCTTCTGCCGGTGCTGTGGTTTAGCCTGCGAATCTTTATCTTTATGTTCATTTACATCTGGATCCGCGGCACGTTACCGCGTTTTCGTTACGACCAACTCATGGCCTTCGGATGGAAATTCTTATTGCCGCTGGCCATCGCGAATCTGGTCATCACGGCGTTTATAGTGGCAGTGCGAAGCTGACGAACTAATTCAATGATCTCTGTTCATCTGGTTTTATTTTTGATCTTCGGTGCGGTTTGCGTAGCAGGAGCGATCAACCTGCTGGCGCAGAGCCATCCCATCAACAGCGCACTGTCGCTGGTGGTGGTCATGGGCGCGCTCGCCGTCGAATATCTTTTGCTGGGCGCGGAGTTCGTCGCTGCCGTGCAGGTCATCGTCTATGCCGGCGCCATCATGGTGTTGTTCGTCTTTGTGATCATGCTGCTGAACGCAGGTGCTGAAGAACGCACCAAAGGCGGCAGCTACGTAGCGATGGTTGTGGGGATTCCCGGACTCGTCCTTGGCAGCGGCCTGCTCGCGTGGGTACTGGTTGCGCGCTCCGGCACCGACGCGGTCCCAGCGGGCGCGCTCTCCGGGTCGCCAAAAGAACTCGCTCCACTTTTGTTCCACGAATTCCTGCTGCCGTTTGAAGTCACATCCATTCTGGTTCTGATTGCGATCATGGGCGCGGTGGTTTTGGCGAGTCATCCCAACGCCGACCAGAAGAAGGAGAACGCCTGATGGTTCCTCTTTCTTATTACCTGATTCTGAGCGGGATTCTTTTCTCCTGCGGTGTCGCCGGATTTCTGATCAAGCGCAACATCATCACCATCTTCATGTCGATTGAACTGATGCTTAACGGCGTGAACTTGTCGTTCGTGGCGTTCGCCGCACAATGGCACGCGCTCAGCGGACAGATTTTTGTGTTCTTCGTAATGGTCGTCGCCGCCGCGGAAGCGGCCGTCGGTCTGGCCATCATTATTGCGGTCTATCGCACCCGTGAAACTCTGAATGTCGACCAGGTGAACCTGCTCAAATTATGACGTCGAATCTGCATCTTTGGTTGATTCCGCTGCTGCCCTTGATTGGCGCAGCGATCAACGGATTTTTCGGCCGCCGTTCTTCGAAGTCCGCGGTCACGGCGGTTGCGCTCGTCTTCAGCGGCGCGGCATTTGCCATGGCGTTGTGGATCGTATTCCAATTCTCTTCCCTGACGCTCCCACACACAGAAACTCTGGCGACATGGATCCAGAGCGGCGCTTTCCAGGTTGATTTCGCGTTCTATCTCGACCGCCTCTCGCTGATCATGTTGATGGTCGTCACCGGCGTCGGCTTCCTCATCCACATTTATTCCGTCGGCTACATGTGGGAAGACGCCAGCTTCTACCGCTTCTTCGCCTACCTGAATCTGTTCATGTTCTTCATGCTGACGCTGATTCTGGCCAGCAACTATCTACTGATGTTTATCGGATGGGAAGGCGTCGGCCTGGCGTCATACCTGCTGATCGGATTCTGGTTTACCAAAGACTCAGCGGCGTCTGCCGGAAAGAAAGCATTCATCGTCAATCGAATCGGCGATTTCGGATTCCTGATCGCGCTCTTCCTGTTCATCAAGCACTTCGGCACGCTGAACTTCGAACAGTTATTTCAGAGCGTCGCTCCGATGTCTCCTGAGACTGCCGGTTGCGGACTTCTTACCTCAATCGGATTACTGCTGATGCTCGGGGCCTGCGGCAAGTCCGCCCAGATCCCGCTCTACGTCTGGCTTCCGGATGCAATGGAAGGCCCAACACCAGTGTCGGCTTTGATCCACGCCGCGACCATGGTTACCGCCGGCGTCTATATGGTTTCGCGATCGCACACGATCTTCGAACGCGCGCCGATGGCTTTGACCGTCGTCGCCATCATCGGTACTCTAACTGCGCTCTTCGCCGCAACCATCGGCGTCACCCAAACCGACATCAAAAAAGTTCTCGCGTACTCGACCGTCTCGCAACTCGGCTACATGTTCATGGCGCTTGGCGTGGGCGCGTTTTCTGCCGGAATTTTCCATCTGATGACGCATGCGTTTTTTAAAGGTCTACTGTTCCTCGCCGCCGGTTCCGTGATTCACTCTGTCAGCGGCGAGCAGGACATGCGGCAGATGGGTGGCCTCCGCACCAAAATTCCGTGGACGTTCTGGACCATGACCGCCGGCACGATTGCCATCGCAGGAATCCCACCCTTCGCCGGATTCTTCAGCAAAGACGAAATCCTGTGGCGCGCTTATCAGGCCCATTGGATTTACTGGGCGGTCGGCCTCTTCACCGCATTCCTGACATCCTTCTACATGTTCCGGCTCTGGTTCATGACCTTCTTCGGCGAGTATCGCGGTAAGGCTGAAGACGCCCATGGACACGACGCCCACGATTCTCACGGCGGCCACGGACACTCCGGCATCCACGAGAGCCCGAAAGTCATGCTGATTCCGCTAGTGCTCCTCGCGATCCTGTCGATCAGCGGAGGATGGGTCGGTGTCCCAGCAGCGCTCGGCGGCCATAACGAAATCGAAAAGTTCCTCGAGCCGGTCTTTCATAGCGAAGCAACCGTCTCCGGGCAACCGACCGAAGCCCCGGAGCCCCAAACCGGACACTCCACCGAACTTCTCTTCACCGGAATCTCCGTCGTCACCGCACTCTGCGGATTTGGCCTCGCTTGGTTCCTCTACTACAAGAACCCGGAAATGCCGGCGCGAATCGCAGTTTCGCTCAACGGCCTGTACACCACAGTCGTTCACAAATATTACATAGACGAAATCTACGCAGCGATTTTCGTAACGCCTCTGCTTCGAGGGTCAACAGAAATTCTCTGGCACGGGGTTGACCAAAACATCATCGACGCCGCCCTCGACGGCAGCGCCGATGGTGCACTCGAAGTTTCCGACACCGCCCGTCACATGCAATCCGGAAACATCCGCTCCTACGCAGGCTGGATCGCAGCCGGCGCAGCCGTAGTTGTCGGCTACATGATCTGGATAGGCACCCGATGAGCGAGCCCAGCATGAACAATTCCATCCTGACGCTGGTCACGTTCATTCCCCTGGCAGGCGCGCTCCTGCTGATGTGCATGCCGCGACGCGATCGTGAAATTCGCTGGTTCGCGCTGGCAATCTCGCTGGTCACTTTCATCGCGTCATTGCATTTGCCAGTACATTTCATCGCATCGCAACTCGGCTACCAGTTCGAAGTCAACGCGCAGTGGGTCGCAAGCCCGAACATCCATTACCATCTGGGCGCGGACGGCATCTCCATGTGGCTGGTCGTCCTCACCACATTCCTCACTCCGCTCTGCGTACTGATTTCCTGGAAGTCGATCGACGAACGCGTCAAAGAGTTCTTCATCATTCTTCTGGTCCTCGAGACCGCCCTGATCGGCGTTTTCGTTTCGCTCGATCTTTTCCTGTTCTACTTTTTCTGGGAAGCCACGCTCATCCCCATGGCCCTGCTTATCGGGATGTACGGGCACGGCCGCAAGATCTACGCCGCCGTAAAGTTTTTCCTGTACACGATGATCGCGTCCATGTTCATGCTGGCGGCGATCCTCTGGCTCTACGCAAAAACCGGCAGCTTCGATCTTCCGATTATTCAAGCCGCCATTCGCGCCGGCAATGTTGAAAACTTCACCGCCGCCGCGCCTTGGCTCTTCCTCGGCTTCTTCATCGCCTTCGCCGTCAAAGTCCCGATCTTCCCCTTCCACACCTGGCTACCGGACGCTCACGTCGAGGCCCCCACCGCGGGCTCAGTCCTGCTCGCGGGCGTGCTCCTCAAGATGGGTACCTACGGCCTGTTGCGCTTCAACCTCGGCCTGTTCCCCGAGCAGTCTCGATCCAATGCCTGGTGGATCATGATTCTCGCGCTCATCGGCATTATCTACGGCGCGCTCGTGGCCATGGTCCAGCCCAACATGAAAAAGGTGATCGCCTACTCATCGGTCAGTCACCTCGGCTTCGTCGTTCTTGGAATTTTCAGCTTCACGCAAGCCGGACTCGACGGCGCAACTTTCGTCATGCTCGCTCACGGCGTCGCCACCGGCGGACTCTTCATGCTGGCCGGAATTCTCTACGAACGAAAACATACCTACGAGATTTCCGAATTCGGCGGCCTGGCCACGCCCATGCCGAAATACGCGACATTCTTTCTATTCATCGTGCTCGCATCCGTAGGACTTCCCTTGCTCAACGGCTTCATCGGCGAATTTTTGGTCCTAAGCGGCGCTTTCCAGTCACGCCCGATTTACGGAATCCTCGGAGCCACCGGCGTGATTTGGAGCGCCGGCTATCTACTCTGGATGTACCAGCGCGTCTTCTACGGGAAGGTCACGCACGCCAGCAACACTGCGCTGCCTGATCTCGATGTCCGCGAACGCATCGCATTGATTCCAGCCGCGGCCCTCGCTCTGGTCATGGGCGTCGCTCCGCTACTCTGGTTAAACGCCATCGGGCCCGCCGTCCAAGCCGCTCTCGCGCCCTTCGGGCAAATGGCAAGCAAACTGGTGGGCCGATGAACCCCGCACAAATGCCCCACGCCGCCGACTACATTCGCATCCTGCCCGAACTCGTGCTCTCGGTCTTCGGCATCATCATCATGCTGCTCGACCCCGTGGTCGATAAACGCAGCAGCCAGCGCACTCTGGGATTCGTCGCACTCATCGGCTCGCTCGCCGCCATCGCCGCAACCTACTACCAGTCGTGCTCCACCGGACTCGGCTTCTGGAACATGGTGCAGGTCGACTCCTTCAGCACCTTCTTCCACTATCTGATCATTGCCATCACCACAGTCGTCATCCTCATGTCTTTCGATTACATGAAAGTCCAGGAGATCCGTGCCGGTGAATATTACGCATTGATCCTTTTCGGCGCTGTCGGCATGGTCTTGATGTCCTCCGCCGTGGAACTGGTCCTGATCTTCATCGCGCTCGAAATTTCGTCGATCTCGACATACATCCTCGCGGGCTTCCGCCGCCGTGCCGCCATCAGCAGCGAATCTTCCGTCAAATATTTCCTGTTGGGATCATTCGCGACTTCGTTCTTTCTCTACGGCGTCGCCCTGATGTTCGGTGCCACCGGATCCACGCGTATCCCCGATATCGGCCACGCGCTGGCTACCGCCCCGATTCCCCTGCTGGCATTCGTCGGCGTCGCACTGATGTTCGGTGGCCTCGGCTTTAAAGTCGCCGCCGCTCCCTTCCACGTCTGGACGCCCGACGTTTACGAAGGCGCGCCATCGCCCGTGGTAGCTTTCATGTCCACCGCGCCCAAAGCGGCCGTGTTCGCCGTTCTGCTGCGGATCTTCTTCGAAGCCAACGCCCCTGGACGCCTCTGGCTCATCTGGATTGCCGCCGCACTCTCCATGACCCTCGGCAACATCGGCGCACTGGTGCAGACCAACGTAAAGCGCATGTTGGCGTACTCATCGATCGCGCACGCCGGCTACATTCTCGTCGCTTATGCGGTCGCCCCTCAGGACGGCATTCCCGCCGTAATGTTCTACACAGCTTCCTACGCCGCCATGAACGTCGGCGCATTTGCCGTTGCCAGTCACTTCGGCGGCGCGGGCGAACGCTACGTCACGCTGGAAGACTACGCCGGCTTGGGACGAACCTCGCCCGTCCTTGCCGCGACACTAACGATCTTTTTGCTGTCCCTGATTGGTATTCCGATGACCGGCGGCTTTTTTGCCAAATTTTACGTTTTCAAGGCCGCCATGGGAGCCAATCTGGTAGGACTCACTATCATTGGCCTGCTCAATAGCGCCGTAGGCGCTTACTATTACCTGCGCATCATCGTCTTCATGTATATGAAAGAAAGCGAGAAAGAGGCTCCCGTCTCCCCGATTCCTTGGGGATTGGGCGCGGCCCTGACCATCAGCCTGGCTGCCACCCTTTATCTCGGGCTTCTGCCCGGGCGGGTGCTCGAGTACGCTTCTCGATCGATAGCCGGCTTACTGCACTGAATCCCCGGGAACCTGCGTCGTTATTAGGGTTCCATGAAATCCACAGCTTATTGTTTGACAAGGGCGAACTCGCCCGTCATCATGGTTACACCCACCCCCGGAGGATGTATGACTCAGTTTATTCGTAATTTGTGGTCTGAAGATCAAGGTCAGGATATTGCGGAATATGCCGTAATGCTGGCTGTGATCCTGGTATTAGTGGTCGGAACCATCCGCCTGATTGGCACCAACGCCAACAACGCTTTCTCACAGGTTGCTAGTTCAATTCAGTAAGTTTGCGATCTGTAGTGGGAAGAATGCTGGGAAGGTGGGGCCATTTCTATGCTGAATGGCCCCATTCCTGTTGCGAAAGTTGCAATTTTTGAAACGAGCTAACCTGCGCCTCTACTTGAGCCTGCTCCACGAGTGCGCGGCCACAAAGATGTTTGCACCGGTCACCAGTGCTTCTGGCACAATCCAAAATGAGTTGTGGTTCTTCTTGAGGCGATAGCTTACATACGCCACGGCGAGATCTGCGGGAATTCCAATTCCCAGCATATAAGCGCGTCTCGAAAGAGGATATGGCAGAAAGCTGCAAGTGCCCTCAGCCTCGCAGCGATGGGTCAAGGCAACGTTGGCCACGCTCGCTCCAAACATCCCACCAGTAAGTGCCAGATAGTTCCTATCGATCACCCGGCGATCCATGCCGAACCTTCCACCTTTGGCGGCGGGCGCAGCCCCCTGATAATAAGAACGCGGGCTCGAAACCGGCGCGGCATTCTGGCTTGCGCTCGGAGCGTCCGGCAGGCCTTCATCACTGGCCCGCAACGGGAGCGCTGACATCAGAGCCAAAATGGAAATCGTCAAGATTGTTCGATAGTGAGTGCGCACCCTTATTCCTCCAGTACTCTACCCTTGTTTCGCTTCATCGCAGGTCAGTGAGGGATCTGAAATGCGAAGCGAGACGGCGAGCCAAGCACATTAGTGCAATCTAATGTCCGAGATTAACCTCGATCTTTTTGTCTGGCTAGTAGCCAAGGCCGTAGTACTTTGGTCTAAAGTCAACCCTCCGAAGAACACTGCCTAAACGCCATATTCGACTTAGTTTTAGCCAGTCTCAATCGTTACGAATTGCGAACACTTTCACTCTCGTTTTGGACCCGGTTCTGATCGATTTTCTGGGGAATCCATGTCTCGCCGACTGTCCGATGTGAGACAGAACTGTCTGGTTTCCAGAACTTTGTCTTGACTTGAGACAAAATACGAATTCCTTGTTTGGGACAAGATTCACACTTCTCAGAAAACACGCGAGTTAACAGAATTCCCAGATTGGCACTAGGTCTGCAAAGGTAATTGGGTCTGCAAGCGTGTAGGTGACTACTTACATCTGTTACTTTTCCCGAACATTCGGGCGCGCTGCGGGGTTAAATCGGCAATCGTCGGGCTTTTTGGCCGCGTGCGCCGCATAGATTTCCATCAAAAACAGCGCTGACCTAAGCGAGAGGGGCGAAGCCTTGCCTGAAATGTCCGGAACGTCGCAAACCATGGAGTTGAACGGAGTCGATCTGGTACCCAATGCCACTCACTTAACGATGGCGCATCGGGCAGTGACCCCAATGCCCCATTGGTACGCGATCTATACCGCTCCCCGCCACGAAAAGCGCGTCCACGAACACTTGTCTTATCGCAACGTCGAAAGTTTCTTGCCGCTCTACCGTACCGTCCATCGCTGGAAGAACGGCTGCAAACCAGTCGTCGAACTTCCCTTGTTCCCTGGATATCTGTTCGTGAAGATTGGCCAGCCCGAGCGCGTTCGCGTATTGGACGTTCCTGGCGTACTTTCCTTCGTCGGCCCAAAAGTCGCACCGGCGAGCCTTTCTGATTTCGAAATCGAAACTCTCCGCGCCGGTTTGCACCTGCAGAAAGCAGAACCATATCCCGACTTGGCAATCGGCCAAAACGTTCGCATCAAGGCAGGACCACTCGCAGGATTGGTTGGAGTCCTCTTGCGCCACAGCAACAACTTCCGTGTAGTCCTGACTCTCGACTTGATCAAGCAAAGCGTCGCAGTTGAATTAGAAGCAGACGACGTAGAAGCAATTCGATGAAGC
>DATAZF010000401.1:0-6209 GCA_036272235.1 Bryobacteraceae bacterium
CCACGACGCTTTTCAGTGTGGATACTGCACACCGGGGCAGATTTGCTCTGCAAGCGCATTGATCGCCGAATTGAGGCGCGGCGACGCAAGCTTCGTGACTGCCGACCTGACACAGAAGCACCCAGTGGTGTTAAGTGACGATGAAATCCGCGAGCGCATGAGCGGCAATATATGCCGGTGCGGCGCATACCCGGGCATTGTTGCCGCTGTCCGGGAAGTTACGCACGCTGGGTCGAGACCTTCCCATGCCTGAGTACGCCGTTTCAGAAATATCGCCGCGCTTTGAAGACGTAAGCGCATTTGCCAAACGGCGTACCAGGCCAGGAGGCCACGAATGAATCCGTTCGAGTACCAACGTCCGCTCGACATTCCGACCACGCTGCAAGCGTTTTCCTCCGGTGCGAGGTTTCTGGCGGGCGGTACAAATCTCATCGACTTGATGAAAAACGGGGTCGAGAAGCCGCTGAAGCTGATCGACATCAACCGGGTCGCGCTGGCCGAAATTCGACCGCTCCCCGGTGGCGGCGTGCGGCTCGGGGCGCTGGCGCGCAATGCCGATACGGCGAACCACCCGCTGGTGCGGGAGCAGTATCCTCTGCTGTCGCGAGCCATTCTGGCGGGAGCGTCGCCGCAAATACGCAACGTCGCCACGAACGGAGGCAATCTTCTCCAGCGCACGCGATGCCCTTATTTCATGTACACGGAGTTCCCAGCCTGCAACAAACGCGTTCCGGGGTCCGGCTGCGCGGCAATCGGCGGCTCGAATCGGATGCACGCGATTCTTGGAGCCAGCGAGGCGTGCGTAGCGGTTCATCCATCGGATATGTGTGTCGCTTTGGCCGCGCTCGACGCGACTGTACTGGTGCGCGGGATCGACGGGGAACGAAGCATCCCGTTCTCGGATTTCCACCGGCTGCCTGAACAGAGTCCGCAGCTGGATACAAACCTGAAGGAAGGGGAATTGATCGTGGCCATTGATCTTCCGCGTTCCCCTTACACAGCGCACTCGCATTACCTGAAAGTCAGGGACCGGGCGAGCTACGATTTTGCGCTCGTATCGGTCGCCGCGGCCCTGGAGATTGAGGGCGGCCGCATTCGCAGCGCGCGGATCGCTCTGGGCGGTGTGGCTCACAAACCATGGCGTGCCGAATCCGCGGAGCGCGCCCTGGCCGGCCAACCGGCCACCACGTCTGTCATGGAAGCGGCCGCGGCGGAGGCGGTTCGCGAAGCCAGGCCTCTAAGTCAGAACGCCTTCAAGATTCCCCTGGCGCGCAACGCGATCGTAAGGGCGTTAAGCATCGCGGGAGAACTCGCATGAGTACAGCCCGGCCAATCTCCATCGGCGATCCCCTCGCCCGGGTCGACGGAGTCGCAAAGGTGACGGGCTCCGCGCAGTACGCGGCGGATTTCCGGCTTCCTGGACTGACTCACGCTTCCCTTGTCCTGAGTACTATTCCAAGCGGGCGGATTGCGTCAATCGATAAGAGCGGAGCCGGGCATTTACCCGGCGTGATTGCAGTGATCACACCTGAAAATGCGATCCGGCTTGCCGACCCGGAGCGTCGTCTGACGATCCTCCAGGACGACCAGGTTTTCTATCAAAACCAGCCGGTCGCAGTTGTCGTGGCGGAAACGCTGGAGCAGGCACAGTTCGCCGCATCATGCGTCACGGTTCGATACGAACCTGCGCCGGCGAAGCTGGACTTCAAAGCCGGCTTCGCGGGCGCGCATCCCTCCAAACACAACGATGAACCGGGCGACCAGAGTTGGGGCAATGTAGAAGCCGGATTGGCGCAGGCTTCCGCGAAGGTCGATCAGGTATATACGACGCCGATCCATCACCACAATCCGATGGAACCGCATGCGACCATCGCCCGGTGGGACGGAAAGAAGCTGATGTTGCACGATGCGACGCAGCACATCACCGGAGTCAAAGAGAAGCTCGCAGGCATTTTCGGTATTTCGAAGGAAAACGTTTCAGTCGAATGCCCATTTACCGGGGGAGGGTTCGGCTGCAAGGGACAAATCTGGTCGCACGTTGTTCTCGCGGCGCTGGCGGCGAAGCAGGTCGGGCGTCCGGTCAAGCTCGTGATGGAACGGCCGCAGATGTTCGGTCCAGTGGGCGCGCGGCCCTGCACCCATCAGCACGTCACTCTGGGTGTGGATTCAAAAGGAAAGCTGACTGCGATTCGGCACGAAGTGCATACCAACACGTCGATGATTGAGGACTACCTCGAATCGGCGGCATTCCCCACTCGCGTCATGTATGCCTGTCCGAATATCTCGACGACATCGCGGGTAGTGAATTTGAACCTGGGGACCCCGACTTACATGCGTGCCCCCGGAGTAGCTACCGGAACTTACGCCATCGAAGTTGCCATGGACGAGATGGCTTACGCGCTGAACATGGACCCGCTGCAGTTCCGGCTGCTGAATTACGCGGAGGTCGATCCACACAGCGGCAAGCCGTTCACCGAAAAGAATCTGCGTGATTGCTACAAGCAGGCGGCCGAGCGGTTCGGCTGGTCACGGCGCAATCCAAAGCCAGGCTCAACGCGCGAAGGGCGGCAGTTGATCGGGCTGGGCATGGCCACGGAAACTTACCCGGGAAAGAATCTCCCGGCAGCCGCACTCGTCAGCGTGCAGCCGAATGGGCGCGTGCTCGTCGCATCCGGAACGCAGGAGATCGGTACCGGAAACTACACGATCATGACGGAGGTCGCGGCTGCCGTTCTCGGCATTGCTCCGTCATTGGTCGATGCCCGGCTGGGCGACACATCCCTGCCGGAAGCGCCAATCTCGGCAGGCTCCATGTCGACCGCGAGCGTGACGCCCGCTGTCAAAGCTGCTGCCGAGCAGGTTCAGGCGAAATTACGCGAACTGGGAGGGACAAGCAAGACGCCCGGTGCGGAGAGCTTCAGTGAACTCGTACGGAAGAACGGCGGGCGTCCAATCGAAGCAATCGCCAAAACAGAGCCCCAAATCCAATCGGCTGACGTTCCCTGTCATTCCTTCGGAGCAATTTTCGCGGAAGTGGCGGTCGACGGAGATTTGGGAACCGCGCGCGTTCGGCGTATCGTCGCGGTCTACGACGTCGGGCGCATCGTCAATCGCCGCACGGCGAATAGTCAATTTATCGGCGGCATCGTGTGGGGCATTTCGCTGGCATTGCATGAGGTCACCGATATCGATTGGCGTTACGGGCGGATCACCAATCCGGACCTCGCCTCGTACCTCGTGCCTGTCAACGCGGATATTCCCGCAATTGATGCGACCGCTCTCGACATTCCGGATTACAAGCTCGATTCAGTCGGCGCGAGAGGAGTCGGAGAGATCGGCATCACCGGCACGGGGGCGGCTGTCGCCAATGCCATCTTTCACGCAACCGGCAAGCGTGTGCGCGACCTTCCCATTACGCCGGACAAACTGGTTTCGCTCTGACCAGTGGTGGCGGCTTGATCAAGCAGGCTTCACAGTATGCTTTTCGATTTCGGCGATGACATCCGCCGCGTCGACCTCTCCGGCAAGCTTCTCCACTTCGGGATCCCGTGCCACATCGAGTCCGTGATGAGCGCAGAGCGCCTGCAACATCTGCAGCATCTTGGTGTTTTCGCCTTCGGACAGCAAATTGATCTGGAGGTCGAGGTGAGCCCGCGCTTCCGCCTGGCGGCTGCTTCGGTTCTGGCTCATGAGAAGGAACAGAACCAGGAAGGTCGATTCCAGAGAAACTGCCGTCGTGAGAAACGGGTAAGGGAAGGGATCGAATGGCTTGATGGCATTGGCCGCGATCCAGAGCCCAAACCAGAGGCAGTGTACGACTATGCACCACGGCCTCCCGGCCTGTATAGCGATGGCATCGCCAATGCGTTCGAGGCGCGAGCGATCACGCAGGCTTTCGGCTTCGAGTGCGCAGATTGTCCTGACGCTTTGTTCGGTCGCCGATGATATCGGCCCGCTCGATTGGTCCGCCGTTAGTTTCTGTTTTCGATGCATTATTTTTTCGGCCAGGGTTTCCCGTCGCAGGTGGCAATACATTTTTGTGGCCGAATGTGGGATCCGAAACAAAGGTCTTCTGTCTCGGTTCGGCAATCGCGCCGTTTGGACTGGCGCCTGCTTCACAAAGGAGTGACTGAGGTGGAAGGAGGCTGCACAATGAAGGACAGCACGAAAGACAAAGTGGAAGGCAAGACCCATGAGGTGAAAGGGTCCGTCAAAGAAAAGATCGGCCAGATGACGAACGACCGCGGCACGGAAGGCGAAGGCAACGCGGAAAAGCACGCCGGCAAGGTTCAGAAAAAGGTCGGCGATGTTGAAAAGGGTGCCGGCCGCTAGAAGCCGGAAGCCCGACTGTTAAATCTCCATCGAATGCCCCTCCCCGGTGAATCCACCGGGGAGGGGTTGTGATTTGTGAAGCCTCTCTTTGGCGGACGCGACCCGGCAGGAAACTGCATTGGATGCCTGGACCATCAAGTGCTCATTATTCAGGGCTGCGCTCTTTGCGTGGTTTCGGCCGTTACGGCCGGGAAGGATTTCAAATGGCAACCCGAAAATCGGCGTCACACTCCCACCGCAGTTCTGGAGGTCAAGGTAAGCGCAAGGTCCACAAGGTAATGAAGGAGCACAAAGAGGGTACGCTTAAGTCCAGCAGCGGCAAGAAGGTCAAGAGCCGCAAACAAGCCGTAGCGATTGCATTAAGCGAAGCGCGCCGGTCGGGCGCGAAGATACCGAAGAAGAAAAAGTCCTGATGGTCGCCGGCGAGCCATGGTCCTCATTCGCGGCCGGGCGACCGGGGAATGCGCCACTGGCCGGTGCGCCGAAAATCCAGAGCCGCATACGAGAGGAATGCCGTCAGCAGGATCGTCGCGAGATTGATGGCAAAGCCGGAGATTCGCTCACTCAGGGCGGCCTGTTTGAGCGTCCCGGCAATCAGGGCTGCGCCGAGCCACGCGGGAATGATCGCAAGCTGCACCGCGGCGGCGACACCGATCAAATATCGGCGGCCCGTGTCGTCTGCGTTCGACAATCCGGCAGTAACGCCGATCACCGCCGAAATAGCCATTCCGGCCAGCGGACCTTTAAAGGCCGTATAGCTGATCGGATCGCCGCTGAACCATTCCGCGACGGCGCCACCAGAAAAAGCGAGCACGCTACTGATGATCACCGCCCGAATGCCCCGCAAGATGAGTCTGCTGTCGCGGATCCAAAAGCCGAAGGCGACTGCGAGCACGTCCGAGAGGAATGGCAGGAACAGCGCGGCTACGACAATAGCGACGGGATTATTGTCGATGATGCCGGTGCCGAGGAGCAGACCTCCAGCCGCGGCCCGGGTCCAGTAACTGGCGGTTGCGTGAGTCAACTGCCAGAGGTCCTGCAGAACATCCTGATGCGGTTCGGACATCGGTTGGGTGAGTTCCCCGACATCACCGCCGTCGATCAAGGCTCTCAGCTCGCGGGAGGTGACCGAGAAATGATCGCTTTTCGCGACGGAGGAAGAGAGAACAGCATCGAGAAAAGCTTTGGCGCGCGGCGTCGATGCCTCCACGCTGACAATCCGGCGGGAGCTGTCGGGCCCGTAGAGATAGATCTCCGAGACCGCGACTCGCTCAATACCAACGGCCCTCGCGAAGGACACGGTCTGCTCGACCTGCTCCGGCGCTACCGTAGCCCGGATCTCATGCATGGCCAAATCTCCGCAGGTAGCGAGAAACATCACCCATGGCTGATCTGACGTCTCTTCCACATATGCTTGATCCGAAGAAAGGCACGTGCCGGGCCATCATCGAGACGCCCAAGGGCAGCCGCAACAAATTCGACTACGATCCGGAGACGAACCTGTTCGCGCTTGCGGGACTGCTGCCTGAAGGAATGCTGTTTCCGTTCGATTTTGGATTTATCCCGTCAACGCTGGGGGATGACGGCGATCCGGTCGACATTATGGTCCTGATGGATGCACCGGCGCATACCGGTTGCCTGCTTGATGTTCGTCTGATCGGCGTCATTTGCGCGGAGCAGAGCGAAGGTGGAAAGACTGAAAAGAACGACAGGCTCCTCGGAGTCGCCGTGCATTCCTACCAGCACGAAGACCTGTATTCGATCGACGATATGAGCAAGACGCTGCTGTCGCAGGTGGAGGAGTTTTTCGTTTCCTATAACAAGCAACGGGGCAAGAAGTTCAAGATCAAAGGCACCGGCGGTCCGAAGAAGGCACT
>DATAZF010000402.1:0-9130 GCA_036272235.1 Bryobacteraceae bacterium
GGCTCCTGCAGCGGCTTGATGCCGTTCGCGTACTTCCACTTATAGAAGTCGCTGAGGAACTGCTGGACGTTCTTGTTGATCGGTCCAAAAATCGCGAACCGCCGCAGGAACGTCTGCATGAACTGCCGGTTCGTGAACAACTGATTCAGGAACGGCATGACGTAGAAACCGAAGTAAACTGCCAGCTCCCACGCGTACTTCATCGTGAAGCATTCCTGGTCACCCAGTGCGTTGTAGCTGAGCGCGTAGGTAGGCACGTACGCCTCATACATCGCCCGCTCGATCTGCTCGGCCATCACGACCTTCTCTTCAAGCACGGCCTTGTCTTCGGTCTCGATGGCATCGACGATCAGGGTGTTGTAGATCGCGATCAGATCGCTCCCCGGACTGTAGAGCGGATCGGTAAACCGCCCCGCCTCCCCGGCCAGCGCCCAGCGTTTCGCGCTGATAGTCTGCTTGCAGTCGTGCGCGTAGGAAACGTAGCGGCCCTCGTCGAGGACCTTGCGGTTGGGCAAATCGCGCGCGAACATGGGCCAGTCCTTGCAGACCCACTCGATCATCTTCTTCGCGCTCGACACCTCTTCCGGATTCACCGAATCGTGCTCGAACACCAGCCCCAGGCTGGTGACGTTGTGGAGCGGGATGACCCAGAACCAGCGTCCCTTCCCGCAGAAGTGGCTGGTCGCATTCACATATGGGAAGTGGCCCGTCTTCTGGCGCGCGGGATCCATCAGGATCTCCGGCCACGTATGATCCGTGAACTTCTCGTAGTTCACCAGGCCGTCTACCCAGCACCACGTCGCGCCGTGCTTGATCGGGCTTTCTTTCTGCAGTTCCAGCTTCTTCTTGAGCACCGAACTGCGGCCGGAGGTGTCCACCACCCAGGTGCACGTTGTTGTGCCTTTGTTAAAAGCAATCGTATGCGGATCGTCGTTCTCCGAGAGATCGACCTTGACATCGCGTACGCCTCCCACAAACTGGAAGCGGGCGTCCTGCTTGTTGCGCCACATCAGGTGCTGCTCGATCTTGTTCCGGTCGAGCTGGTAGTTGGGGATGTTCGAGATGATTCGAATCGACGACGACGACACATCTTCCCAGAAGTCGTCACCCATGCCGGTCTGCCAGTAGAAGCGCAGATTATATTTCAGATAGTGATTGATCATCAGGTAGTCTTCGAGATCGAGGATCTTTGAGAAGTAATAGCCTGAGACCTGCACCAGGGATTCCCCAACCTTCTGGGTGGGGCGCGGCGGATCGTCCCACTTATCCAGCAGCAGGACGTTCTTTTGCGTGTATTTGAGCAACTGGGCGGCGAGCGACAATCCGGCCAGCCCGGCTCCGACGATCACGACGTCGTAATGATTCTTCAACTCGGCAGTCACGCGATCCTCCAGCGGCATCCCCATATCATGCCGCATTCCATAAAGTGTCACGGCTCGCCCGGCCGTTTCTCAGACAGCTAACCTGGCCGCTCCCAAAAAGAATGTCTCAGAATAGCAAGGCCCCGGCCTGGCGGATACTCGCGTTTCCGGAGCGTTGCCCGCGGGCTGCCGGCACTATGTAATTTTCAATACCCGCGACGGGTGCGCCAACGTCGGTGCGGTAACATAGCCAGAACACGGAGGAAAGACATGGGAAACCGCCCCATCGGCTTCCTGATTGCCCTGCTGGTTTTGCCGCTGACCGGTAGTGCCCAATGGTTGAATTACCCCGCGCCGCGCACTCCGCGCGGGCGCAATGGAAAGGCGAACCTCTCCGCGCCCGCGCCCCGCAGCCACGGCAAGCCGGATCTTTCCGGAATCTGGGAAGCGGAAAGCACTCCGCGCAACGAACTGGCCGTCATGTTTCCGCCCGGAATTGGGCTCCTGCCGGGCGGCGTGAACGGTCTTGGCGAAGACGACCCACAGAAGTATTTTCTGAACATTCTCGCGGATTTCAAGCCTGGCCAGGAACCTCTGACCGCCGCGGCCGCGGCCAAACTGCAACAAATGCTTCAAAATCCGCCCAAACCAGTGACTTTGTGCCGCCCAGCGGGCGGACCAGTCAACGAACTGATTCCCGCGCCATATAAAATCGTCCAGACGCCGGGTGTCACTCTCATTCTTTACGAAACCGACTCGGTGTTCCGCCAGATCTACACCGACGGACGCAAGCACCCGGTAGATCCACAGCCTGCATGGTCAGGCTACTCGATTGCGAAATGGGAAGGTGACGACCTCGTCGTCGACGCCCGTGGATTCAACGACCTGAGCGCGTTTGACGCCATGGGGCACTTCCACAGCGATCGATTGCACGTGACACAGCGCTTTCACAGGCGCGATTTCGGCCATATGGAAATCGAGATGACCTTCGAGGACCCCGCGGTATTCACGAGGCCGGTGACTATCAAATCGAAGCAGGTCCTGATGCCGGATTCCGACGTGATGGAATCATTCTGCGCGGAATCGGAACACGATCTGGAGCACATGCGGAATATCAAGCCTGGAAACTAAGCCATCCCCTTTTTGCATTATTTGTATCCTTCCGCGCTCATGCGAAACTGAGGGGTACCAAATGGGAAGACCGCCGTCGAATCTTCTTTTTGGATTGAAACATTCACCGCTTTTCGACCCACATCGTTAGATCGAGGTGCACTTGCAACAACAGGAAGAACAGAAATTCGGCGAAGCGCTTGAGGATTTCTCGCTCCAGCACGTGCGCACCGGAAAACCGCTCAGCCTGTCCCAGGCGATTGCCGGCAAAAAAGGCGCGGTCGTCGTCTTTTGGTCGGGTGTCTGCTCCCACTGCGTCCGTTATGATCCGTTCCTCAGCGGATTTGAAAAACGGCATCCAGAGCTGGCCTTTATCGCCATCGCATCCCGCCACGGCGAAACTTTCGACTCGATTCAGACCGCGATGACCGAACGCCGGCTGAATTTTCCCATGGTGCACGATCCCGGCGGCAAGGTTGCCGCACAGTGGTTCACTCAACAGACTCCGCGCACGTTTCTGATGGATGCGGACCGCAAGCTGCTCTACCGCGGGGCAATCGACAACTTCAAGTACCCCGAAGATCCAGAGTTCGTCGGCTATCTCGAGCCGGCCATAGACCAGTTCCTGAAAGGGGAACCGATAGCGCGAACGGAAACGGCAAGCTACGGCTGCGCCATCCAGTCCGTCTATTACATCCTGCCGAGGGCGTTGTGAGCTTTCCGCTGGGGCAACTGTTCAAGCTTCCCGCGGACCTGCTGGAAACCGGCCTGCTCACCATGCATGCCGCGATCGGCACCGCCCAGCGGGGCCTCGAACAAGTCACCGGAAAGTCGCGGGTTCACGAAGCGGGCGCTCCCGTGGATGGGCCCAGCGACGTCGATCTCGCGGTGTCGGATTTCGCCAACCGCGTCGCCCGAATCGCTCGTTACGCTCCCGCCGCCGCATCCGAAGTACCTCGCGTCTCCGCCGAAATCGCGGACGCCGCGCGGCGCTCTTTCAGCTTTGTCAACCTGACTGACCCGAAGAGTGTGGCTTTCCCGGCCCAGCTTGCGCTTTCGGTGGGAAGTCTCGCGGTGCAATCGGCGCTGCGCGGACTCGCAACCTTCGAGTTTTTCGGCCCCTCCAGGATTCAATCCCTCGTGCGCGACGTGTACGAGATGTATACCGAACTGCCGGTGTTCGTCGGCCTCGAATACAAGGACATCATTGCGCGCTGCGAGAGCCGGCTGAAGTCCGAGCCCGGCGACCACAAGACGCGGGTGGAACTCGGCGAGATTTTGGGCAAGTGCGGTCTCTACGAACAATCCGAAGCGGAATTACTCAAGGTGCCGAAGGAATCGCGCCTCTACGGACGCGCACGTCACGAAGCTGCCGTCTCGATGGGCCGGGCGGGAAAGTTGCAGCGCGCGGCCGAACTGGGCGTCGACGCCATGAATGCCGATCCGTCAAACGAACGCGCGCGCTACTGGCTTTGGCTGACGGCGCGCAAGATGGGCGCCTACCCGGCGTTCGTCCCGGAAGACTATCGGATGGAAGTAACGTGCGGTTACGAAAAGCCCGTGGTCGAGTTCAAGGACATCGCCCCGCAGATCGGTCTCGACAAGACGAGCGGGGGCCGCGGGATCGCCATCTTCGACTACGACAACGATGGCTTTCTCGACATCGCCATCGCGGCAGCGCACGGCGGCTGCAGCCTCTATCACAACAACGGTGACGGAACTTTCACCGATGTCTCGATCGGTTCGGGCATCGACAAATCCGTCAACACGTTCGCGCTGCTGGCGGCCGATTACAACAACGACGGCTGGGTCGATCTCTATGTCACCCGCCTCGGATTCTACGGCGGCGAGGGCGAATTGCTGCGGAACAACGGCGACGGCACTTTCACGAATGTGACCGCCGAAGCCGGGCTGACCCTGTGGGGTCCGGCGTTCGGAGCGTCCTGGGTCGACTATGACGGCGACGGCTTTCTCGATCTTTTCATCGCCAACAATCTCGGCGGGCTTTTCGACCGCAAGACGCCCAATCGCCTGTTCCACAACAATGGCGACGGCACCTTTACCGAAACCACCGAGCAGGCCGGACTCAAGACCGTCTGGCCCACCATCGGCTGCGCGTGGGGCGATTACGACAACGACGGGCGCCCCGACCTTTTCGTCTCGAACGCGATGGGCCGCTCGCAGCTCTATCACAACAACGGCGATGGCACGTTCACCGACGTCAGCGAGAAGGCAGGCGTCACTGAGCAGGCCTTTGGAACCAACGCCGCGTTCTGGGATTACGACAACGACGGCTGGCTCGACATCGCGCAGTTCGTCTGGTCCGATCACGAGGATGTGATCCACACGATGCGTTTCGGCGACGGCCCGCCGGATTCCAGCCCGATGAGGGTCTATCGCAACAATCGCGACGGTACGTTCACGCAGGTCAACCGGCAGCTCGGATTGAACGGTGCCTGGGGAACCATGAGCGCCAACATCGGCGATGTCAATAACGACGGCTACATCGACATCGTGCTCGGCAACGGCAGTCCGAAGATGGACCGGCTGGATCCGATGGTTCTTCTCGAGTTCGACGGCGCACGGTTCCGCAACACTACCTTCGCAGCGGGGCTCGCTTATCGCGGCAAGAGTCATGGGGTGAATATCGCCGATCTCTTCGGTGACGGACGCATGTCGATCCTCGTGGCATCCGGCGGCCAGTATCCCGGCGACCTGCTCACAACCAGCGTCTACTATCCGAATCGCCTTGCGGGAAACTACGTCAATATCCGGCTCGTAGGCGTGAGAAGCAATCGCTCCGCAATCGGTGCGAAGATCTCGGTTCAGGCGGACGGACATTGGCAATATCGCGAGGTTTCCGGCGGCACAAACTTCGGCTGCCTTCCGCTCGAGCAACATTTCGGTTTCAGTTCAACCCCATGCATCGACGTGATTGAAGTCCGCTGGCCCAGCGGTCTTCAGCAGCGCTTCGAAGGTCCGCCGATCAACCACACTTATGAATTCACGGAAGGCGGCAGCGGCTGGAGAGATGTCTATGCAAAATCCTGAAGGCATCGCTGCGCCCGACAATGCCCCGCTGCTGGAGCGGTGTTTCCTGTTCGATGAAGTGGAGGATTCTTACGACGTCTCCGGGATCACGGGGTGCGTGCCGGAGTGGCTGCGCGGGTCGTACTACGTGAATGGGCCCGCACGGTTCCAGCGAGCCGGGCAGCGGTACAAACACTGGCTCGATGGCGACGGCATGGTGTGCGCACTCCGGTTTACAGATGATGGTGTCGGTTTCACAAACCGCTTCATCGGCACGTCGAAGCTGCATGACGAGGACTCTGCCGGAAAGTTCCTCTATCGCGAATTCGGCACGGCATTTCCGGGCGATCTGTTGCGCCGCAAAGTGATGCTTGAACCGCCAGTGAACGTGAGCATCTACTCCTACAACGGAAAGCTCCTGGCATTCGGCGAGCAATCGGTGCCCGTCGAACTCGACCCCGTGACCCTCGAAACGCGCGGCGAATACGATTTCAACGGCTCGCTCAACGAGGTGAGCCCTTTCTCAGCGCACGCCAAAACCGACCCGGCAAACGGTCATCTGATCAACTTCGGCATTTCGTTCTCCGTCACGGAGCCGATGCTGAACATTTACGAATTCGACGCCGTGGGCGGATTCATTCGGCGCCGACGGCATCGGTTGCAGTACCAGCACTCGGTACACGACTTCGGGTTCACCCCGAACCATGTCGTCTTTTATCTGAGCCCTCTGCTGATGGATTTCCAGCGTTTCTGGTCCGAAGATATTTCCGTGATGGAGTCGCTGAAGTGGGATCCCGAGAAGGGCACGCGCCTCTTCATAGCCCCTCGCTCGTCGAAAAATGAGACCGCATTTTCGCTCGACATCGAGCCGCGCTACTGCCTCCACATGGTGAATTGCCACGAAGCGGGTACTCGCCTCATCGTGGATGTGCTCGAAATCGACCGCGAGATCTACCGCGAATACCAGCCGATTCCGGACCTGTTTCAAACGGTGCCGCCCTGCCGCCCGGCGCGCTACATCGTCGATCTGGAATCGCGAACCCTGCTTGATCGCGTCACGATGTCGTACAACTGCGCTCCCGACTTTCCCGCCGTCGACGCCCATCGTCTCGGACTCGATTACAACGATTTCTGGGCGCTCGGAATCGGCGCCAGTGGCAAGCCCGGCCGCAAGTTCTTCGACCAGCTCATCCGCGGATCGTGGAAAGACGGCGATGTCTGCGACATGTATCAAACACCGCGCGGCGAATATCTCGGCGGGGAGCCGGTTTCGATTGTGAATCCCAAAGATCCGGACGAAGCCGTCGTGGTTGTTCAGCATCTGCTGCCGGCGGAAAACCGCGTCGACTACGTGCTGCTCGATGCATTCGCGCTGAAATCCGGGCCGATCGCGCGCCTGCCATTACGCCACCCGATCCATCCAGGCTTCCATACCAGTTTCCATCCTGCCTGAATTTCCCCGGTCGCACACTGTCACAAAGCCGTTTCGCGCGTCGTTAATAGAACGTGAGCACGCCGCGTGAGGCGATTGTAGAAGAGGTAGCGGACGCGGCACTCGATTTCGAGAGCATCTTTCACTCTCACTATGGGGGCATCGCCCGCGCCATTGTGCGGGTGGTTCGCGATCCGGCGCGCGCCGAAGAAATCGCCGTTGAAACCTTCTGGAAATTCTGGAGGAACCCCAAAGCCGCGCGAAGCGGTCATGCGGGTGGATGGCTCTACCGGACCGCCATCCGCATGGCGCTGGACGATCTCAAGAAGGAAGCCCGCCGCCTGCGTCGCGAGAGTACAGAGGCAAATCGGCTTCCGCCGCAGACACCAGAACAGGCGCATTCATCTTCCGAGGAGCGAGTCCGGGTGCGGCTGGTCCTCGCATCTCTCGATCCGCGGCAGGCGGAGTTGCTCCTGCTGCGGAACAACGACCTCAGCTATGCCGAGGTGGCGGTGGCTCTGGATCTGAATCCGGCTTCTGTCGGAACACTGATCAGCCGCGCCCAGCAGGCTTTTCGAAAGGAGTACGTCAATCAATATGGAGAACCGGATTATGAACGATGAACAGTGGGTCAATCGGCGGATGCACGATCTCGACACCGAGACGGAGTGGCGCCCCAACGCGGCGGCCGCGCTCGCTGGATTGCGGCGCCGGGACGGACGCAGGCGCACGTGGCGGCGTGGCTGGATCTGGTCGGCCGCGATGACGTCCGCATGCGCGGTGGTGCTGCTGGGACTACCCTCGCCTGCGAAGTGCGCGCTGGTAGGCGTGGGATGCCGAGGTGCGGTCCCCGCATCGGTCCTGCTCGCCCCCGCGGTCGCAACAAAAGCGGCGGGCGAGCCGGCGAAGTATAAGGAATCGGGCTCTCCCACAGCGGCAGTCGTACTCGAAATCTATTCGGACTACGAGTGCCCGGCGTGCGCTTATTTCTACACGAACACATTCCCCGACTTCGTGGCGGAGTATGTGAAGACCGGCAAGGTGCGCATCGTGCATCGGGATTTCCCGCTGCCGCAGCATCCCTACGCTCGGCTCGCCGCCCGCTATGCAAATGCGGCGGGCGAGTTGGGGCACTACGACGAAGTTGCGATGCAGCTCTTTTCACACCAGCCGGAGTGGGCCGCAAACGGAAATGTCGATGCATCCGTTGCTCAGGTATTGGCGCCCGGAACGATGCAGCAGGTGCGAGCGCTGGTGGAGAAAGATCCGAAGCTCGACGATACTGTCGTGAGCGATCTGGCGATCGTGACAAAGGAACAGATACACCAGACCCCCACACTCGTGTTCGTCTACAAGGGAAGCCGGCAGACCATCGACGGCCCGCCGACGCTTACCATCCTGAAGAGTTTTCTCGATCAACTGCTTAAACAGACAGCAACAACCCCTTGACTTCCGGCCGGCACAATGCTAATTTTCCAGCATAGTGCTAAAAAACCAGCATTCACTCAGCCGCCGCGAGCGTCAGATCATGGATGTCCTGATCGCTCGCGGACGCGCCCCCGCAACTGAAATCCAGGCCGCCATCCCCGATCCCCCCGGTTACTCGGCTGTCCGCGCCACTCTCCGGATTATGGAGGAGAAAGGCCACATCCGGCACGAGCAGCAGGGCGCGAGTTACGTTTACCTCCCCAAAGTTGCCCCCGAGCGCGCCAAACGCTCCGCGCTCCGCCACATGCTCGACACGTTCTTTAACGGATCGCCTGAACAGGTGATGGCCGCGCTGCTCGATTCCAAACCGAGCGACGAAGAGCTCGGCCGGATTGCGGCGATGATCGAAGCCGCGCGGCAAAAGGGGAGATGACATGGCTTCGGTTTTAGCGGGAATCACGGCTCTGCTCTCTATCGCATGGCTGCTGGCGGCCGCTTTGCGGCGTTCCTCGGCCGCACTTCGGCACGCGGTCTGGACCTGCGCGATCGTCGCCACCCTGCTCTACGCTCCGCTCCGCTGGAGGGCTCCGCACCGCGTGATCACGCAGCCGCTTCCGTCATTCTTCACCCCGGTCCTCGTAACGCAGGCTGTTCTCGTCACGGGCTCTGCCAAACAAAGCGCAATCACTCTCACCGAAGTTGCCGGGTTCGCCTGGATGTTGGGATCTCTGCTGCTCGCTCTTCGCCTCGCCATGAAAGCGATCCAGTT
>DATAZF010000403.1:0-34307 GCA_036272235.1 Bryobacteraceae bacterium
GTTTCGTATCTGCCGATGATGTCGGTGGTGAGCACGCTACTGTTCGGAAATCCACGAATTCCCCGGGTCGATGACAGCGGCGCCGAGATACTGGTCAATCGGGCCATGAATGTGTGGGGCGGCGGGGGCGCGCACGCCCACTATTTCGACAAGGTCGATGAGATCGTCGTCGAGATTTTCAACCGGCCGATCGAGTTGCAGCCCGCCGGCGTTTGCGACGTCGGGTGCGGCAATGGCAGTTTTCTCGAACATGTCTATCACGTGGTGAAGGAGCGGACCGCGCGTGGCAAGGTGCTCGATGAATATCCGCTTCTCATCGCCGCCGCCGACGTCAACAAGATTTCGCGGCGCGTGACCAAACAGAATTTCAAGAAAGCCGGGATCCCGGAAAGCCACGTGATCGAGGGGGACATCAACCGTCCGGCCCTTCTCGCCGGGACCCTGGAAGAGTTCGGCGTCGACATCCACGATCTGCTGCATGTGAGATCGTTTCTGGACCACAACCGCCCGTGGCTTCCGCCTTCGGGTTACGTGAGAGGTACACGCGAAGCGCGCTCCAGCGGGGCGTTCGCGCATTGCGGCGACGAGATTCCGGCGGATGAGGTGGAGGAAAATCTGGTGCGGCATCTGCGGCGCTGGGCTCCTTATGTGGGGCGGTTCGGGATCGTGATTCTCGAGCTGCACACGCTTGCGCCGGAAGTTGCAGCGGCAAATCCCGCGAGGACGCCCGCCGTGGCCTACGATGGAACGCACGGATTTTCAGATCAGTACCTCATCGAACTGCCCGTGTTCCTTGCGTGTGCCAGAGAAGCGGGGCTTCACGCGGATGCGAGATTTCAAGCCGCGTTTCCTCAGTCGGAGTTCGCGACTGTGAGTTTGAACTTCTTCACGGCGCCGCAGGCGTGAGAAATCTTGTTCTTATAATTGCCCCGGCGACAAGATCACGAGCGGTACAAAGCGCTGATATGATGTGCGCATGTTTGCACGGTTTTTCACTGCCTTTTTGCTGACCGCATCACTTTACGCCGCAATTGACGCGCCCGTGAAGCTCGATACCGGAATGATTTCCGGTATCGCCGGAAAAAATCCGGACGTTCGGGTCTTCAAAGGAATTCCGTTCGCGGCGCCGCCGGTCGGAAATCTGCGCTGGAAGGCTCCGCAGCCGGTGGCCCACTGGGATGGCGTTCGCAAAGGCGATGAGTTCGGACCTATGTGTATGCAGGCCGCAGGCAGAGGCGGCGCGTCTCCCAAAATGAGCGAGGATTGCCTCTATCTCAACGTCTGGACCGCCGCGAAGGCGCCGAGCGAGAAGCATCCGGTAATCCTGTGGATTCACCCCGGCGGCTACACGAGCGGCTCCGGTTCTTCACCGGCTACCGACGGGGAAGCGCTGGCAAAGAAGGGCGCGGTTGTAGTAACGATCAACTACCGGCTTGGCGTGCTGGGGTTCTTCGCGCATCCGGAATTGACGAAGGAATCGGACCGGCGTGCCTCCGGCAACTACGCGCTGATGGATCAGACCGCGGCCCTCGAATGGGTGCAGAAGAACATCGCCGGATTCGGCGGCGACCCGAGGCGGGTCACGGTGGATGGCGACTCGGCGGGCGCCGCGAGCATCGGCAATCTGGTGGGCTCTCCGCGCACCAAGGGATTGTTTCAGCGCGCGATTGCAGAAAGCGGCGCATGGATCGGCCTCTCCGTCGGCCATACGATGACGCTGAGCGAAGCCGAGCAGGCCGGGCTGAAGACAGCCGAGGCCCTGAAAGCTTCCTCACTGGCGGATCTGCGTGCGCTGCCGGCAGCCGATGTCCTCAAGGGCGGGCGCGGCGGCGGCCCGATCATCGACGGCTACTTCCTTCCCGAAGATGTCGGCAAGGTTTTCGCGGAAGGCAGGCAGAATGACGTGCCCGTGTTGCTGGGGTCGAACAAAGACGAAGGCACGTTTTTCCTGCAGCCCACGACCGCCGCAAAATTCATGGCGCAAGCGCACCAGCGTTATGGCGATCAGGCAGACGCGTATCTCAAGCTCTACCCGGCAGGCTCGGACGAAGAAGCCAACGCCTCACAGCTCGCTGCCTTCCGGGATGAACTCGGCTGGGTGATGCGCAACTGGGCCAGCCTGCAAACGAAGACCGGCAAGTCGAAAGCGTACCTCTATTACTTCACGCACGAACCGCCGCAGGCGCAGGGTTCGTCGCCACGGGGCGGGCGCGGCTCGGGAGCCACACATGGGGCGGAAGCCGCCTATGTATTTGAGAACCTCCTCGGCGAGCGCCCCTGGACGGACCTCGATCATCAACTCGCGGATACGATTTCTTCTTATTGGGTCAACTTCGCGGCAAACGGAGATCCGAACGGTAAAGGACTTCCGGCGTGGCCGATCTACAGCGATAAGAAAAACAATCGCATGGTGCTGGGCGACAAAGTCGAAGTCGGGCCGGGGCTGGCGCAGGGGCAAGTCGATTTCTACCAGGCAAAGTACGAAAAGCGGTGACGACCAACCCGCAATATGCTCCTGGCAATATACTCTAGGTTGCGTATGATCCGGCGTCGAAGTCTAATCATGGTTTGCGCCCTGGGGTGTCTGGGCTTTCTTACGGTGGCACTCGCGCAGCAGGGCCATCCACTGACTGGAACGTGGACAGGCGATTGGGGCCCATCCTCGACGCAACGCAACCAGATCACGCTCGTCATGAACTGGGACGGCAGGAATGTCACCGGGATTATCAACCCCGGTCCGGACGCCATTCCGCTCGCCAGCGTGTTCGTCGATGTTACAAACTGGACTGTGCGCATCGGGGCAGATACGAAAGACCAGACCGGCAAGCCGGTGCACATCACGGCCGAGGGCAAACTGGAAGATATCGGTTCCTACCATCGGACGATCCGGGGCGCCTGGCATCAGGGCGCGGTGAGCGGCGACTTCCGGCTGACGAGGGATTGACGGCGATGCGGTCTGTGTCATCAATTGCGCTTGGAATTCTGCTGGTGTCACCGGCGTTTGCGCAAAGCGGATTTTCGTCCACATACGATAGCGCCCGGCAGGTGAAACTCACCGGGCCAGTCACGAGAATCGATTGGACCAATCCACACGCCTTCGTCTTTGTAAACGTGCGCGACAAAAGCGGTATCACGGCGAACTGGGCGGTCGAGATCGGAAATCCGCTCGACCTTGAAAGAGATGGGTGGAAGCGCTCGTCCCTCCATATCGGCGACGTTGTCAACGTGGAAGGCTCGCTCGCGCGCGGGCAAAAAAGGCAGACTTTCGCCCGATCGGTCAGTCTCGCTCGGAACAAAGCAAAATTATTTACGGCATCGAACCGCAAGCCCGCGCCACCGGCCGCCGTGCCCGCTCCACGCTGGCCGGATGGTCAAGTGCGGCTCGGTCCGGCGCCAGGCAGGAAGGGCTACTGGGGTGCGGCGAGCGCCAGCGGATTGGTTGAGCGTACGGGCGCCTCGATTCCAATGAACGATGAGGGCCTGCTGCGAAATCTGGACGATGCCGACCGCGTTGCTCCCTTCCAACCCTGGGCAAAAGCCGTCTACGAATATCGCCAGCGCAGCCTTCTGCGGGACGATCCGTTCACCCGCTGTCTTCCGCCCGGCGGGCCGCGCCAATTTCAAACGCCGCACGGATTCCAATTCGTCGAACAGCGCGAGTTGGGGCGCATTCTGGTGCTGTTGGGCGGCGGCGACCGAAACTGGCGGGTCATATATACTGATGGGCGTCCGCAGGGACAGGCGGATGAAGTCGTGCGCAGCTACTACGGTAACTCGGTGGGGCACTGGGAAAACAAAGACACCCTGGTTGTCGATTCCATCGGCTTCAACGAGAAATTCTGGTTCACCAAAGGCGGGCTGCCGCACACCGAAGGACTGCATCTCACGGAGCGCTTTTCACGACCGGATATGAATACTCTGAAGTATGAAGTGACGGTGGACGATCCGGCGACTTACACGCGGCAGTGGACTGGTGGGTGGAACGTGCAGTGGGTCCCGGACCGTGAAATACAGGAATACTTTTGTGAAGAGAATGCGGAATCGACGTTCGTCCGCTAGTTTTACCGGCAGATTGGCATAAGGAGTCAGTATGAGACTTAGTCTGGGTTTGACGCTGGCCGCGCTTGGTCTTGCAGCGGTCGTGCCGGCGGTGGCGCACCACTCTTTCGAAGCGGAATATGACGGATCGAGAACCGCCACGATCACGGGCATCGTGACCAAAGTGGACTGGGTGAACCCGCACGCCTACATCTTCATCAACGCGAAAGACGAGGCGGGCACAACCAAAGAGATCCGGTTTGAGCTCGGGCCGCCCTACGCGCTCGTCAGAGGCGGGTGGAAAAAAGACACCGTGAAGATCGGCGACAAGATCACCCTCGAAGGCGCGGCTCTCGCGAAAGATCCGAAGAACAGCTGGGTGGGAGCGTTGCCGACGACGTTCCTGATTCCACCGAGCGGCACGAAACTTCCGACCAGGTAAACACGTGACGGTGAGCGCGCGGGGTTCTCTCGCCTTTCTATTCGCCTTCGCGGCGATTCTGTCGGCACAACAGGCGGCAGACCCGGTTCCACGCTGGCCGGATGGGCATCCCAACCTGGGATCCGCACCAGACAAGAAGGGCTATTGGGAAACGAGACCGGGCGCGGGTGGCTTTCGTCCCATGGGACCGGTTCCCTTCCAGCCCTGGGCCAAAGCCGTTTATGATTACCGGCAAGCCACGTTCTCGAAGGATTCGCCCCTCGTCGACTGCAAGGCATCGCCCGGGCCATCGTTCTTCAACTCACCTGGTTTCGAATTTGTGGACGTGCCTGAGTTGAAAGAATTATTCATCCTGAATATCGCGGGGCCGCACTCCTGGCGCGTGATTTATATGGACGGCAGAGCGCATCCGGCGGCGGACGATCTGCGGCCGACGTTTTTGGGACATTCCGTGGGGCACTGGGACGGCGATACGCTCGTGATCGATTCGGTCGGTTTCAACGAGCGACAGTGGCCCGTCGGGGCTTATCCGAGCACTTCTCAGTTGCATTTGGTTGAACGCATCTCGCGTCCAACCTTGAAGACCCTGAACTACGAAGCCACCATCGACGATCCGGGAGCCTACACGAAGCCGTGGACGGGCCGCTTCAGCATTACCGGCACTGGTTCGTCATGGATCGCGGGCGGCGAGATGTTCGAATATATCTGTGAAGATGCCGGCCGATAAAAAGCCGCTCGCGCGCATAAGCGCAATCTGTCTCGCTCTTCCGGAAGCAACCAGTGAACGCCAGGGCGACCACGCGAGCTTCCGGGTCCGCAAAAGAGTTTTCGCATACTTCCTGGACAATCATCACGGCGACGGCATCGTGTCCATCTGCGGCAAGACGTTGCCTGGAGACCACAACGTACTGGCCGCATCCGATTCGAAGAGGTTCTATCTGCCTGCCTATATCGGGCCACGCGGCTGGGTTGGCTTGCGGCTGGATGTTGGAAAAATCGATTGGGAAGAAGTGCGCGAACTCGTCACCGGGAGCTATCTGCAGACCGCGCCTGGGAAACTTGCGGATGCCGTGCGGGCCGGTGTTAGAGTGAGCGAATGACGAAACAGATGATTGGATTTGTGGGCGTCGGGCGCATGGGCGGACCGATGGTGCGGCGTCTGCTGCAGGCTGGTTTTGATGTCACGATCTACGACAGGAGTGAAGCAGTCGTCGGTCCCCTGGTGGAGTTGGGAGCGAAGCGCGCGGAATCTCCTGTCGCCGTAGCATCGGCCGCTGAGATCGTGCTGGCCAGCCTGCCGACACCTCCGATCGTGCAGGCGGTCGCGCTCGGTCCGAATGGGATCGGCGAAGGCACAAAGGCAAAAATCTTTATCGACGTTTCGACCACTGGGTCCACAGTCGCGGCGCGCGTGGCTGAGGGCCTCGCGGCGAAAGGAATCACGGCCGTCGATGCGCCCGTGAGCGGTGGCATTGCAGGCGCGGAGAAAGGAACACTGGCGGTGATGGTGTCCTGTCCCGAAGACACGTATTCGAAGGTCACGCCGGTACTCCAGGTCATCGGAAAGCTCTTCTACGTCGGCAAAAAGCCGGGTCAGGGTCAGACGATGAAGCTGCTGAATAATCTGCTGTCGGGAACGGCAATGGCAATTTCATCCGAGGCAGTGGTGATGGGCGTGAAGGCCGGCCTCGATCCGCAGCAAATCATGGACGTGATTAACGCGGGCAGCGGGCGCAACAGCGCGACGCAGGACAAGATCCCGCGCTGCGTGATTCCCCGAACGTTCGATTTCGGGTTCGCTATCAGTTTGCTGAATAAAGATATCCGCCTGTGTCTGGAAGAAGCCGAAGCCCTGGGCGTGCCGATGATCGTCGGCACGGCGGTCCGGCAGTTGCTCGCGGTGACGATCGCGACCGAGGGTGTCGACGCGGATCTCACAGAGGTCGTGAAAACCGTCGAACGGTGGGCGGGCATCGAAGTGGGGAAAGCCCGGGCCGGGGCTGCCAGCTAGGCCGTGGACGGCCTTTCGCGTCGCCTCGCGAGAGCGGCTCGGGCAATCGCGGCGGATGATCTTCCCGAAACTGTAATCGATAAGGTCAGGATCGGTTTCCTCGACATGCTGTCCTGCGCCTTCGAAGCGCGGGATTTGCCGTGGGGGGCTCAGGCGATCGCGCTGGCGCGCCGGTCCTCGGGCGTCGGCAGTGTTATAGGAACTCCCTTCCGTGTTTCGACAGGCGATGCGGCTTTCGCCAACGCAACACTCGGGCACGGTCTGGTGCGCGAGGACATGCACACGGGGGCGGTCAGCCATCTCGGTGTGGTGATCTATCCAGCGCTGCTCGCGTGTGCGCAGCGCCAGGTAGTCAGCGGGCGGCGATTCATCCTCGCGGCGGCCTGCGGATATGAAATCGGCGCGGCGATCGGACGCGCGCTCGTCGACCCGAAGTTTGTCCAGTTCCATAGACCGACCGGCACGACCGGACCCATCGGGGCCGCGGCAGCTGGGAGCATCCTGCTCGATCTCAACGAGGGTGCGATGGTCAGTGCGATCGGCTTCGCCGCGAATACGGCGGGAGGTCTCAACGAATGGCCGTACGCGGGCGGCGATGAGATGTTCTTCCATCCAGGTTTCGCCGCGCGGAGTGCGGTGACGGCTGTCGAGCTCGCGGAGTTGGGCGCGTTCGCCGCCGAGGCGGCGCTCGATGGCCGCGCCGGGTTGTTCGCCAGCCTCGATCGCGGCGAGAGAGCTCTCGATGTGCACGCGTTCCGGGATGGGTTGTGGGAAATCCTCTCCGTCTATTACAAACCGGCGCCGGCTTGTAACTACGCTCAGACTGCATGCCAGGCGGCGCTCGCGCTGGGTATTCCGAGCAGGGAAATTGAAAAGATAACGGTGAGGTGTTCGGCTGCGGCCGTCGCCTATCCGGGTTGCAATTTCGCCGGACCATACGAGCGCATATTGCAGGCAAAGATGAGCATTCAATACTGTGTGGCGGCGACGCTGGCGCAAGGCAGGATCGCGGAAGAGAACTACCGGCTGCTGGACGATCCGGAAGTTGCGCGCCTTGTGTTCGCAATGACACTTGAGGCCGGTGATGAGTTCACCGCCGCTTATCCGGGCAAACAGGGCGCGGAGGTTTCAGTCGTATTGCGTGGCGGTGCGACACGCACGGCGCAGATGGAAGATGTTATTCCGGCCACGCCGGATCAGATCCGCCATCGATTCCGGCTCGCGGCGTCGAAAGCTCTGGGTGACGGAGCGGCGGGCCGCATCGAGGCCTTCATCGACACCCTGGAAGAACAACCGGACGCCGGCGCGCTGGGAAGACTTTTGGAAAAGGACAAATAACCAATGGATCAGAAAACGTATGAGCTCGGGCTTGGAATTCGCAAGGATGTTATCGGGAAGGAGTTCGTCGAAAAGGCGCTGGCCGGGGCCGATGACTTTACGCGTCCGCTGCAGGAACTTGTGACGGAGTATTGCTGGGGCGCTTGCTGGGGACGCGAAGGGCTGTCGCGCAAGACGCGCAGCATGCTGAATCTGGCGATGCTCGGGGTGTTGAATCGCCCGAACGAGTTGAAGAACCATGTGGCGGGAGCGCTGCGCAATGGAGTCACTCCCGAGGAAATTCGCGAGGTGCTGTTGCAGGTCGCAATATACGCTGGCATTCCGGCGGGCGTGGATTCGTTCCGCGTGGCGCACGAGGTGATCAAGAATCACGCGGGGTAATCGGCCCTCCGGTATTGCGTTGCCGGACGGGCCGATTGTCAATCCGCCGCAGGTTGCCAACCTGCCCCACATGCTTACAAAGAATTCTGCGGGTCGTAATAGATCAGAAAAGGATGAGTCCAGGTTTATGACAAAGCATCGGATGCTGATCGGCGGCGCGTGGGTCGAGCCGCAGTCGGGAGAGTGGTTCGAATCGATCAATCCGTTCACGGGCACTGTGTGGGCGCTGATTCCACGCGGGTCCGCGGCGGATGTGGAACAGGCCGTGGCCGCCGCGCGGACGGCTTATTACGGCGACTGGCGGAAACTGAACGCCACCGCGCGCGGCGGGCTGCTGCGGAACCTCGCCGATCTGATTGCGCAGGAAGCGGAACGGCTCGCCGAAATCGAAACCACCGACAACGGCAAGCTCATCGCGGAGATGCACGCACAACTGAAATACATCCCGCAGTGGTTTCATTACTTCGGCGGTCTGGCGGACAAGATCGAAGGCCGTGTGATCCCTATCGACAAGCCGGGGGTCTTCAACTTCACGCGCGAAGAACCGCTGGGCGTTATTGCCGCGATTACGCCGTGGAATTCTCCGCTGATGCTGGCGGCATGGAAACTGGCGCCGGCGCTTGCGGCGGGCAACACGGTTGTGTGGAAACCATCGGAATATTCATCCGTCTCGGCCCTGGCTTTTGGAGAGTTGTTCGAGCGTGCCGGCTTTCCGGCGGGCGTCGTGAACATCGTCACCGGATTCGGGAACGAAACCGGCGAGCCACTGATCACACATCGGCACGTCGCGAAAGTAGCTTTTACGGGCGGCGATCGCACAGGCGAGCACGTCTACGGACTCGCGGCGAAAGGAATCAAGAAGATCACGCTCGAGCTCGGCGGCAAATCCGCGAACATCGTTTTCGACGACGCCGATATCGACGATGCGGTGAAAGGCGTCGTCTCCGGAATATTCGCGGCCACGGGCCAGACATGCATCGCCGGATCGCGGGCCTTGATTCATCGTTCCATTCACGACCGGTTTATCGAAAAGCTGCTCGACCTCGCGAAGACGGCGCGCATGGGCAATCCGCTCGATGCCGGGACGCAGGTGGGTCCGGTGACGACGCGGCCGCAGTACGAGAAAGTGCTCGATTATATCCGGATCGCGAAAGACGAGGGCGCCGTATGCCGGCTCGGTGGCGCTCCGGCAAGCCGTCCGGAATGCGGCTCGGGATGGTTTGTCGAGCCGACGATTTTCACCGGCGTTGATCCCGAGATGCGCATCGCCAAAGAGGAAGTGTTCGGGCCGGTGCTTTCGGTGATACCGTTTGACGATGAGGATCACGCGGTGCGAATCGCGAACGATACGATCTATGGCCTCGCGGCCGGCGTCTGGACGATGAGCATGCGGCGCGCGCTCGCCATGTCCGAACGGCTCGAAGCGGGCACGGTGTGGGTGAACACTTACCGGGCTGTGAGCTTTATGTCGCCGTTCGGCGGCTACAAGCGCTCCGGGATCGGGCGGGAGAACGGGATGGAAGCGATTCGCGAGTATCTGCAGACGAAAAGCGTCTGGATCGATACCGCGGGGAATGCGCCGAATCCGTTTGTGATGCGATGACGGCGGAAATCGACGACCAGACCACCGCGTATGTACTCGTCGCGCAGACTTGCTTCGAAGATCTGAAACAGGTGGCCGGGCAACTGGCGGGTTTCCTCGTACTGGCGGCGGTGGGGAGTACAAGTGGAACTCCGGAACATCCCGTGCTGAAGTCCGCGGAGCTTGTTTACCGGCGCGCGGAAGATGCACTGAAGAGCTTGCGGGTTTCGAAACCGGCACGGCCACATCACGCTCACCTGCTGCGTGCCGCGGCCAGCCTGAAAACCGCGCTGTCTTCAACTCACCGGCGCCGGGATTTCCTGCCGCTGCTTGAAAGCGCCCAGGCGGAGCTGCTTGCCGCCTCTCGTGCGCTTCCCGGATTTCAAATGCTTGCTTTCGATCGGGGCTGCTGCGCAATTCGAAAATGAAAAATAACTATTCCATTTGGGTGGCGGAGTTCGCCAACGTTCCGAATTATCCGTTGAGCGGCCTTCTTTACGGCGCGCACAATCAGGGGCACACGCGGTTGCCCTACTGCTACGTCGTGATCAAAGGCCACGGCCACATCGCGATGGTGGATGTGGGCTACAACCACAAGGAATATGGAGCAGTTCTGGCTGGCATGTACGGGGTGCGGGACTGGCATCCGCCTCATGAAGTTCTGGCGGAATGTGGGTTTACTCCCGAAGACGTGTCGCGTATCTTTCTCACCCACGCGCATTTCGACCACATGGGGAACATCGAAGACTTCCCGAAGGCCACGTTCTACATTCAGGAGCGCGAGCTGTCGAAGTGGGTCTGGGCGATGTCACTCGAGCGGCGATTTCGCTGGATGATGGGCGGCGTCGATCCCGCCGACATCATGCGCACGGTGGATCTGGCGCGCAACGGGAGATTGGTCTGTGTGGAGGGCTATCGCGAGAATGTGCTGCCAGGGATCGATCTGCATCTGGCTCCCGATACCCATACCTGGGGATCGATGTACGTGCGGCTGCGCAACGATCTCGCGTCGTCTTCCGGAAATGCGTGGATCTTTGCGGGGGACCTGGTCTATCTGCAGGAGAATTTGCGGGGCCATACGCCGGAGGATCCCGAATACATCCCGATCGGTTTTGCCATGGGGAGCCAGTTCAATCTTGTGATGACCACTGACGAACTGCTGAACGGCGTCGACGGGGACGCGAGCCGCGTAATCGCGATCCATGAGGACAGGCTGAAAGACATGTTCCCCTCGCGCGTGACCGCGAACGGGGTTCGCGTGACAGAACTGGCGCTCGCCGACGGAGAACCCAGCCGTATCGGCTGAGTCACCGGTTGCTAAAATCCCACCTGGTGCCTGACCTGCCCATCCATCTGCGGATCGTTCGTAATCTGCTGCAGCGCTTGAACTATCATTTGGGCCCCATGGAAACCAGTGGCGCAGCAGAGCCTTTCGACGCGGCGCGTTTGCAAGCGGCGGAGGCGGCCCTGGAGAAACTGCCCATGCCGGATGAAGGCGGGCGCGCCTATCTTGCCAAGCACATTCCCCGGCTGGCGCGCACTCTTGCGTTGGTCCCTCCGCCGCAAACGACCGGGCGCGTTCTCGAGCTTGGCTGCTACATGCAGATCACGCCGCTGCTCGATCGCCTGTGCGGCTATCGCGAAGTGCGCGGGGCATACTACGGCGCCGCCGGAAAAACCGATCACAAAACCATGGCGTTTCCCGACGCCGATTTTCACTGCGACGTGGATCACTTTGACGCGGAGCGCGATCCGTTTCCTTATCCGGACGAGCACTTCGACCTCGTCGTTGCGGGCGAAATCATCGAGCACATGACGTATGACCCGATGCATTTGCTGCTCGAATCGCGCCGCGTCCTGCGCGATGGCGGTGCTTTGCTTGTGACAACGCCGAACGTGGGCAGCATTACGAGTGTCGCCAAAACGCTGGATGGCCACGATAATCCGCAGATTTTCTTTCTTTATGGACGTCCGAAGCCGGATGAGCCTGCTGAAATCGGTCACGTGCGCGAGTACACGGCCCACGAGCTCAGCGAGGCTGTGAAGGCGGCGGGATTCGAAGTCCAGCGTCTCTTCACAACATTTATCGACGAGTTCTCCACCCACCGCCCTCTGTTGAAGTTACTCGAAGAGCACGGCTATTCGACAGAGAATCGCGGCGAGCAGTCGTGGTGTCTGGCAGTGAAACGCAGCGCGCTCCCGGTCGATCGCTTCCCGTGGTTCATCTACAGCCCGGAATAGAAGAGTATTCTGAAATTCGATGGAGTGGGGAACGTTTTCCCGGTCCGCCGGGCCTCATGCCAGGCTGGCATGATGTTAGTGTGCAGGTGAATAACGGCGTGTCAAACCCAGAGCAAATCGCGGTGGATATGCCGTTAACGACGTCACAATTCGGATCTGCGGGCCGAGCGAAAAAACATTCCGGCAGTCGGAAACGCTTCAGGTAACGAAATGAGCTCAGGAAGAAAACCGCGCGTTTTGGTCTTCATCGTTGCCTACAACGCCGAGAAGACCATCAGTAAAGTCGTCTTCCGTATTCCAGTCGAGCTGCGGAACGACTACGAAGTCGACGTCCTGATCATCGACGACTCGTCGGCGGATGCCACATTCGAAAAGGGACACGCGGTCAGCCAGGACCCTTCGCTTCCCTTCCCCGTCGTCGTTCTTTTCAATCCAAAGAATCAGGGCTATGGAGGCAACCAGAAGCTTGGCTATCATTACGCCCTCGAGCACGGCTACGATTTTGTCGCGCTCGTTCATGGCGACGGCCAGTATGCGCCGGAATGCCTGCCTGCACTGCTTGAACCCTTGCGGCAGGGCGATGCCTCCGCGGTATTCGGTTCGCGCATGATGACGCCGTCGGGCGCGCGTGAGGGCGGCATGCCGCTCTACAAGCTTGCAGGCAACAGGATCCTCACCACAATCGAAAACAAGTTGCTGCGGACGAACCTGAGCGAATTTCACTCTGGCTACCGGATCTACTCGACCAAAGCCCTCGCGGCCATTCCATTCGATCGCAACTCCAACGATTTTCACTTCGACACGGAAATCATCATTCAGCTCGTCACGGCTGGACTGACGATCAAAGAGCTGCCGATCCCCACCTATTACGGCGACGAGATCTGCTACGTGAACGGAATGAAGTACGCGGCCAATGTGGTGGGCGCCGTTATCAAAGCGCGCCTGCAGAGCGCCGGTCTGTTCTACGACCGAAAATTCGATTGCGCCCCGGCGGATAAGCAGCCGTACGTGCCGAAGTTCAACTACGCCAGTCCGCATTCGCTCGCCTTCGAGCGCGTTCGCCCCGGTTCGCGTGTACTCGATGTCGGCTGCTCAGGCGGCTATCTGGGCGAGTATCTGATCCGGCAGAAAAACTGCCAGGTGGATGGAATCGATGCATTTCCGCTGGGCGATGCGCACATTTCGTCGTTCTATCTCCATGATCTGAACGCGGGATTGCCGGCGCTTCGTTTCGAGCAGTACGAGTCTGTCCTCATGTTGGATGTAATCGAGCATCTGGCGAGACCCGAGTGGTTTCTCGAGCAACTGCGCGACGCACTCAGCATGAATCCCGCAGTCGAAGTGACTCTGAGCACCGCCAATATCGGTTTCGCCGTCACTCGCTTCATGCTCCTGTTCGGCCAGTTCAACTATGGGCCGCGCGGAATTCTGGATCTCACCCACACCCGCCTCTTCACGTTCCGCTCGTTTGAGCGCGCCGTGACGCAGGCGGGATTCGACATAATCGAGCGGAAGGGCGTGCCGGGTCCGATCCCGCTCGCGCTGGGCGACAATCCGCTGAGCCGTGTGCTGCTGAAGATCAATGAGCTGCTGATTCACGTTTCGCGCGGCATGTTTTCCTATCAGATCTTTCTGCGCGCGCGGCCCCGTCCCTCGCTCGAGTTCCTGTTGCGCGCAGCCGAGGAGCAGTCGAAAATGCGCGTGGAAGCCATCGAGGCAGCATCTCCAGCCGGCCGATGAACCTTTCGAGACGCACGGCTGCGATCGACAGCCTGATGCCAGTCTGCCTCGTCTGCATCCTGATTGGCCCGCTGTTTCGCCTCTGACGCGTGGATGCCGAACGAGCATCGCCCGCTTGTCCAGGGGCAGCACTCTCGTATTGCGGAACGCCCAGGGACAGTGGCTTTTGGCTTCCACAGCGCCTGCACCTTCTGATGCCATATGGCGAGGGAGCGCATATTTCCGCCCTGTGTACACTGTCCGTGGCCCTGTCGCAGGCCGAAGGCGATGGTCGCCCCGCCTACAATGGAAATCGCGGGGCGCTCAATTCGCGCACCGCACGGTCGCGGGTGCGCAGAGCAAATACTTCGCGCATCTCGCTCCCGAACTCCGCGCGAAAGTCCGCCGGATACAACGCCATCACAGATCGAAAATCCGAAGCATCGCTCAAACCTCCTTCGTTCTCAGCCGCGCCGACGCGGCCCGCGTAAGTTGCCGTAGCCGTTCCACGTCCGCCGCCAGCAGCGCCCGGCCGGCGGGCGTTAACCGGTACCATCGCTTGTCGCGCGCAGTGTCATCCGAAGCAAACCGTTCGATCCGACCCGCTTCGAGCAACCGGCTCAGCGCCCCGTAGAGCGTGCCCGTGCTCAGCCGCACGCGCCCATTGCTAAGCGCGTCGATGTCCGCCATCAGCGCGTAGCCGTGCCGCGGCTCTTCCGCCAGGCTCGTCAGGATCAGAAAAACCGGTTCGCTCAGGGGTTCGCGCTCTTCGCCGATCTTAGGCATTTATTCCGCCAGCCCGTACTTTTTCCGCACCAAACGCAAGCCTTCGCGCGCTCGAAGATCCTGTGTCGAATAGAAGCGTGCCCTTTCGAACTGCCGGCGAGCGATGGCCGATTTGAGGTGATCGAGATGAGCCGTGACGAGATCCCGCGCTCTGGCGACTTCTTCCGGCACGATTTCCGCAGGAACATTCGTGGCGGTTGCGGGCCACTCGTGAAGCAATCCCTCGCACGGTTCGTCCCGAAGTCTGGCTCGCAGCGCCCCGGGAATCAGTCCGCACAGTTCCTTCGCAACGAAGCGCGCGTATGCCACCCGCGATGCCCGATGTACCTGCCGGCCGCGCTCGAAAACGCTTTTCATTTCAGCGCCGAACAACCGCCGGTGCCACTGCGGATACAAATGCAGCACAGCTCGAAAAACAGCTTTCATTTTTCCACGCCTCTCGTACTTTCCGGCATGCCACCTTATATTGTCGTGCGACATGTCGTACAACGACATATAATCATGGATTCGATCTGGAGTCAACCCCTCGCGCTCTGATAAAATCCACCGCAGCCGCCCATCTATAAGGAGTCAAGCCAATGACCTCAATGCTCCGTTATCTCCCGCTTGCCGCTCTCGCCCTCACGCTTCCGCTCGCCCACGCTCAGACACCGGCGCCCAACGCCGACCCGTACGCCAACAATCCCGACGCAGGCAAGCTTCGGTTCCCCCTCGCCGCCCCTGCGGGCAAGGATAGCGGCGCCGGCACCAAAGCCCTTTCCGGCGGCGTCAACCAGGGACTCATCGATCCCGCCACATGGAAATACGGGCCCGCTTTCGATCCGCCGGCCGGTTCGAAAATCTGGAATCCCGTGAAGCTCAAAATGATGCGCGGCGAGAAGGTCACGGGAGGCACGGTATTCAGCTCGACAGATCCTGCGACGTACTGCGCGATGGCCAATGCCGGCTACGATTTCATCTGGACCGAAATGCAGCACGACTCCCGCGACTGGGAAGCCGTCGCGCGCATGTGGCGCACATGTCCGCACGCGAAGGCCGTGCCCGGCGTGCGCGTCGCGTATGCGGATGAGCGCGAAGTGCAGCATGCGCTCGACGCCGGTGCGCTCGTCGTCGTCATACCGACGGTCGACACTGTCGAAGAAGGAAAAGCCGGACGCGACTGGACCTACTTTCCGCCCCTCGGCAAGCGCAGCAACGGCGGCGGACAGGCGTTCGATCCCGAAGTGTGGGGCGGCGTGCCGGGCGGATATCGCAACACCATCAACCAGAACGTCGTGCTCATTGAAATGATCGAGACCATCGATGGCGCGAAGAATGCCCGCGAGATTGCAGCGATTCCCGGCGTTGACGCCGTCTTCGCTGCCAGCGGCGATCTCGGCAATTTCTCCGGTTACAAGCAGGGCACGCCGGACTACGAGCGCCTGATCAATGTCGTCCACGATGCCGCGCTCGCGGCTGGTAAACGGCTCTGCGGACCCTTCGCCTGGCGCGATCGCCCCGACTTCACGTGCTTCCAAAACGCGAGTGAAACGGCGGCAATAACCCGTGGCGTCGCGGCCGAGCTGGGCCCGTTGAAGGACACGCAGCCGAAGCCCGAAGTCGGCCCTTACGCGCCGAAGAAATAGGGGCACGCGGCTACTCGCGTCTTTTCCCACGCGCTACAACTCCGTTCTTGACAATCTTACTATCCAGTAGTAATGTCAGCTACAGGATAGTGATATCGCGTGAAGCGGCCCCGCCTTGCCAAACTTGAACTTCGGATTCTGGAGATCCTGTGGGATATGGGGCGGGCCTCTATGCGAGAAATCCAGGAAGCGTTTCCGGAGCCGCGCCCCGCCTACACAACGATCACCACCACCGTCTACCGGATGGAGACAAAGAAAGCCGTGCGCCGCGTTCGCAAGATCGGCAACGCGCACATTTTCGAGCCGCTGATCGCGAAGGACGCGGCGCGGGACGGAATCCTCGACGAGATCCTCAGCTTTTTCGGCGGACGCCCGCAACCGATGATGGCGCAACTGGTGGAATCCGGAAGGCTCACGCTCGACGACATCCGCGATCTGGAGAAAGCGGTTGCGGAAACGGAGCGCCAGCGCAAAGCCGACGGGAGGCGAAAACCAAAATGACAACCGGGTTCGTTGTCAACCATCTCTGGCAGTCGTCGTTTTTCGCCGCGCTCGCAGGATTGCTGGCATTCGTCCTTCGGGAGAATGCGGCGAAAGTGCGCTCCTCGATTTGGTTGAGCGCGTCGCTGAAATTCCTTGTGCCCTTCGCCTTGCTGGCGAGCCTGGGAAATCTGATTCAGCGGCCAGTTCAACATGTTGTATCCGCTCCAGCTCCGGTTTTCTCAAACAGCATCCTCCAAATCGCGGAGCCGTTTTCGTCCCCTTCATCCTCCGCTGTTCGCGCGCATAACGCCGTTCACTGGGCGCCAATCCTGCTCGGAATCGTGTGGGCCGCCGGGTTCGCCATAATCACGTCGCTGCGATGCCGCGACTGGTTCCGCATCCGCGCCGCCTTGCGGGCCGGTACTCGCGTCGAACTCCCCCTTGCTGTACCGGCTCTGATCTCGCCGGCGCCAGGGAACCGGGCATTGTCGGTTTTCTGCGGCCCGTCCTGATTCTGCCGGTCCGGCTTTTGGAGCGCCTGACTTCCCCGCAACTCGATGCGGTCCTGGCACACGAGTTATGGCACGTCCGCCGCCGCGACAATTTCTTCGCCGCCATTCACATGGTGGTGGAGGCGATCTTCTGGTTCCCATCCCATGGTGTGGTGGATTGGATCTCACATGCTGGAAGAGCGCGAATTGGCGTGCGACGAAGGAGTCCTGCGAATGGGACTGGAGCCAACGGACTATGCGAAAGCCATCCTGCAGGTCTGCCGCTTGTGTACGGAATCGCAGTTGCCCTGCGTTTCGGGAGTGACCGGCGCGAATGTCAAGAAGCGTCTCCGCGCCATCCTGACCGGCAACATTGCGCCCGAATTGACCTTCGGAAAGAAAATGCTCCTCACAGCAATCGGACTGCTGACTCTCGTCGCGCCTGTCTCGATCGGCGTATTGCACACGCCGCAAGTCCAGGCTCAGTCCCCGCGCGCGGCGGCTCCGCCGGAGTCCGCAAGGCCGCCTGCAGCCCGGATTGCTGGTCCGCAAAGCGGTCGTCAGGCCGCTCAGCCCGTTGCCGCCCCGCCGGAGTTCGAAGTGGCGTCAGTCAAGGCAATCTCCGACCCGCACGGCTGGATCAATCCCCGGATTATCGATCCACAGCGATTCGTGGGAACGGATATTTTGCCGCGCCTGATGGAGTGGGCTTACGGAGTACGCGATTTTCAAATTCTCCAAGCTCCTCAATGGGCGAGGCAGCAGCTGTTCGAGATTCATGCGACTGCCGAACGTCCATCGAACGAAAGCCAGATCCGGCAAATGCTTCAGGCTCTGCTGGCGGACCGCTTCAAGCTAAGACTGCATCGCCAGACCAAAGAGATTCCCGTTTACGCACTCATGGCCGGCCGAAATGGCCCCAGGTTAACGGCCGCGAAAGATGCTTCGATAAACCAGGGCGCTGGCGACATCGAGGTCGGGCCAGCGCAACTCTACGCTCGCGGCACGACGATGGGTATGTTTGTCCGGATCCTGACCGAAAATGAGGAACGCCCAGTCATCGACAAAACAAACCTTACCGGCCACTACGATTTCAATCTGAGCTGGGAACAGACTTCGTACGGTCCGGGTTTCACACCGATCGGGGCCGCAATCTTCGGTCCGATCCAGGACCTCGGCCTGAAACTGGCGCCGCAAAAGGACAAAGTCCAAATGCTTGTACTCGACTCGGTCGAGCGTCCTTCTGAAAATTGAGGATTGAAGCGGACTTGTAACAATGCTGTGATAAACTCCCCCGCTTGAACGAACAACCTACCTTCAACCGCTGGCTGATCCCCGTGGCTGCTGTGTGCATCCACATCTGCATCGGCTCCGTCTACGCATGGAGCGTTTTCAACCGCCCCATCAAAGCACTTTTTCCGAACGACCCCTCCTGGTTCAGCCCGCCCTACACCACCTTCTCGACCGCCCTCGTGCTCCTCGGACTCAGCGCCGCATTCGGCGGAACGTGGGTCGAACGCCGCGGACCCCGCGCCGCCGCCACCGCCGCTGCCATCCTCTTCGGCTCGGGCCTCGCCATCGGCGGCATCGGCCTCTCAATGCACCAATCGTGGCTGGTCTTCCTCGGCATGGGCATCATCGGCGGCATGGGCTGCGGACTCGGCTACATTGCCCCCGTCAGCACTCTCGTCAAATGGTTCCCCGACCGCCGGGGTATGGCCACCGGCATGGCGATCATGGGCTTCGGCGGCGGCGCGTTCCTTGCCGGATATCTGAACCAATACTTCATGGACCGCCTCGGGGTCGCCAACACGATGCTCGCCCTGGGGGCCGCCTACTTTGTCCTCATGATGATTGGCGCAACCATCATCCGCCGTCCGGCTCAAGGATGGAAGCCCGCCAATTGGGTCCCTCCCGCGCGCACCAACCCGATGATTACCGACCGGAATCTCTCGCGCAATGCCGCCGTCCGTACCCCGCAGTTCTTTCTCCTGTGGGGCATCCTCTTTATCAACGTGACCGCCGGCATCGGCATCCTCGCGCAGGCGTCGCCCATGACGCAGGACATTTTCCAGAAGACCGCGAAGGAAGCCGCCGCCTTCGTCTCGCTGCTGAGTCTCTTCAACGCCGGAGGCCGCTTCTTCTGGGCGTCGTGCTCCGACTACATCGGTCGCCGCGCAACCTACCTCGTTTTCTTCGTCGTTCAGATCGTTCTGTTTCTGGTCATCCCCCGCTTTGCCGGAAGCGGCAATTGGCTTCTCTTCGAGAATGCCCTTTTCATCGTCCTCAGCATGTATGGCGGCGGATTCTCCACCATTCCCGCGTTCCTTGCCGATATGTTCGGAGCCGAGAATGTCGGAGCGATCCACGGCGTGATCCTCACCGCCTGGAGTGCGGCAGCGATCGTCGGACCGGTCATCATCACCGAACTTTCGAACCGCGCCAAAGCCGGGCTCGGCGCCGGCGCCAGCAAGATCCACATCTACGATCAGCCTCTCGAAGTCCTGGCGGGCCTTCTTGCCATCGGCTTCATCATGACAACACTGGTCCGCCCACTTGCTAACACACGGTAGCCGTAACGCGGTCGTCATCCCCGCGCGCTATCCTGAACAGCTATGAAGGTCGCGCGCTTTCTCCTCCCTGCCCTCGCTATCCCGACTTTGCTCGCAGCCCAAACCCCCAAACCTAAACTCATCGTCGCGATCGTCATCGACCAGTTCCGCTACGACTACCTCACTCGCTTCCGTGCCGACTATCATGGCGGACTCGCAAAGCTCCTCGACAATGGCGCGGTCTTCACGAATGCCCACTACGAGCAGATGCCCACAGTCACCGCCGTCGGACACAGCATCTTTCTCTCTGGAGCCATGCCCGCGGCCAGCGGAATTGCGGGCAACACATGGTATGAGCGCGAATCGAACCGCGTCGTCACCAGCGTCTGCGACTACACGGTGCGAGAACTCGGCGGAGAAGCGCAGAAGCCCACGAGCCGCTGCGATGACAGCGACCCCGCCTCGCCCCGCCGCCTCGAAGTCAGCACCGTCGGCGATGAACTGCGCAACTTCGACGAGCAATCCAAAGTCATCGGCGTCTCGTTCAAAGCGCGCAGCGCCATTCTTCCCTCGGGACACCGTGCCAACGGCGCCTACTGGTTCGACGATGCCGCCTGCGGCTTCGTCAGCAGCACGTACTACTTCGAAACGTTACCCGAGTGGGTAAAAACCTTTAACAACCGCAAGCTACCCGCCGCCTACCTCGATCGCAAGTGGGACAACTTTCCATCCTGGGATTTCCATTCCACCAATAACCTTCGCGCCTGCGAGAAGCTGCCCTCCAGTCCCTGGGGCAACGAGCTCGTCGAATCGTTCTCCGAAGCGGCTTTCGAAAACGAACATCTCGGGCAGCGGGCTTCCACCGACATGCTGACCATTTCGTTTTCTTCGAATGATTACGTCGGCCACGCGACGGGGCCCGACGCGCCCGAAGTCCGCGACATGGCGATTCGCACCGACCAGCTCCTCGGCAAACTGATCACTCTTGTGGAACAAAAAATTGGAGCTCGAAACGTTCTCTTTGTGTTGACCGCCGACCACGGCGTTTCCCCGGCGCCGGCCGAGCAGGAAAAACACCATATGCCCGGCGGTTATATTGTTGGCAACGTTGCCGATGTGGTGGGCCAGTATCTCAACAATCGTTTCGGAACTCGCGACGCGGTGGGCCGCCTGAAGACCACGGCCGCGGACTGGCTGCTCACCTTCATCGAGCCCGCGATCTATATCAACTGGAAAACGGCGGACGCCGCCCACGCCAACCACGCGGATGTTCTGCGCGCTGTCCGCGACGTTCTGCTCGCCACTCCGCAACTGCACATTGCGCGTGCATATACGCGCGACGAGCTCATTGCGGGCGCGGGATCCGACCCGATCGCGCGCGCCGCGGCTAATGGATTCAATCAGGCGCGCAGCGGCGACGTCGTCCTCGTTCAGGAACCTTACTACCTGTTCAACCGGACGTCTGGCACGTCGCATTCCACACCGTGGGGTTACGACACTCACGTGCCTGTGATCTTTTACGGCGCAAGCGTGAAACGGTCGAAATACTCCCGAGACATCGCGATCAACGACATCGCCCCCACACTTTCATCGATTCTTGGCGTTGAGTCCCCGAGCGGATCTTCAGGACACGTGCTCCCCGAGATCGTCCCCTGAGGCGGCGATTGCGTCCCGCGAATTATCCCCGCGCGTGAGAGCCCGCGGTCAGTGATTTTTCTCCGGCCGCGCGCTCGATGAGCGCCGGTAAGCCTGGCTCCGAAAACAACAGCGCCTCCGCCTCGGTCGCATTGGAAGGTCTGCCCAGGAAAAACCCCTGCAGCAAATCGCAACCGACATACACCAGGGCTTCGAGCTGCTCGGATGTTTCCACACCTTCAGCCACGATCGTCAGGCCGAATTTGTGAGCGAGCGTCGCGATCGCATCGATCACCGCGATACCATGGTGCTCCGGATTGTTCATGCGGCTGACGAAGCAGCGGTCGATCTTGATGTAATCGATCTCAACGGAACCGAGCGAGCCCAGCGTAGAATAACCGGTGCCGAAGTCATCGAGCGCGATCGTAACGCCGAGCTTTCTCAGCCGGGATATCTGAGACAGAGAATCCCGGATATTCCGCATCATCTGCGTTTCCGTAATCTCTAGCGTCAGTGTCGAAGGATTCAGCCCGGTCTCCGCCAGCACCGAAATCACACTGTCCACGTAGTCGGATTTCATCAGCTGGACTGTCGAGACGTTCACGTTAATACGCAGATCCGGATATCCCGCGCGGTGCCACTGTGCGGTCTGCCTGCATGCTTCACGAAGCACCCAGTGGCCAACCCGGACGATCAGCCCCGTATGCTCGGCGATGCCGATGAAATCGTCGGGCGGGAGCACACCCAGACGCGGATGATCCAGACGAATCAATGCCTCGAAACCGATCAGCTTCTGGTCGATGTTCTTCAACGGCTGGTAATGAAGTTGAAAATACTGCTGCTCCAGACTTTCCTTGATCAGCGCCACGATGTGGGCCGCATGAAAGTCGACCCCGGCGCACTCCGCGTCGAAAATGACGTATTCGTCTTTGCTGCGCGCCTTGCATTGATACATCGCCATATCGGCGAGGCGCTGCAGAGTCGCGGTGTCGTTGCCGTGTTCGGGAAAGAGGCTGACGCCAATGCTCGCCGACCCGCTCAATTCGAACGATTCGATTTGATACGGCGCGCGCAACACCTCGAGCAGCTTTTGCGCAGCCAGCTCCGCTTCTTCGCGCGTCCGCAATTGCGGCATCACGATGGCAAATTCGTCGCCTCCCAGTCGTGCGAGAGTGTCGTGCCTGCGGACCGTCCGGCCCAGCCTCCGGCTCACTTCGCGCAAGAACAGATCACCCACTGCGTGGCCGAGAGTGTCGTTGATGGGCTTGAATCGATCCAGATCGAGCAGAATGACTGCGACCAGCGAACTGGTGGCGCGGGCCAGGTTAATCGCTTCCTGAAACCTTTTCTCGAATACCGTCCGGTTCACCAGACCAGTCAGCGGATCGTGCACGCTCTGGTATTTCAAACTGGCATGATGCCGCCAGACCATCCGCGCCAATGCCAGGATTATAAACACCGCAAGAGCGGCAAGGAGGAGGAAGCTGGTCTGCTGGTACCACGGCATCAGCACCCGGAACTCGTAGGCCGCCGGCCGCGGATCGATATTGCCATTGCGGTCCATAGCGCGCGCTTCAAAGCGATGATGGCCGCCTTTCAGACCTTCAAACGAGGCGAATTCGGGGCTGGCGAAATCACTCCACTCGGAATCGTCCACGCGCCACGAAAACAGCAGACGGTCGGATGGCGTGACCTTCCATTTGTCAGTGCCGGAAAATGTCACCCGCACTCTGCCTCCGGGTGGAGTCTCCCGGAAATTGCGGTCCTCGATAATTCTGGTGATCGGCGGATCGGAATCGGCGAGTGGATGATAAAGGCTGATTCCCTGGCCCGTGCCCGCCCAGATGCGGCCATGCGAATCGGCGAACACCTTGCGTACAGCTGTAGCCGCCAGACCTTCTTCCACGCTGTTGGAAAGCCATTGACCTGGCTTGAACCGGTGCAGACCTGAGCCGGATGCAGCCCAGATGACGCCATTGGCATCGATGCAGATGCTTTCGGCGAGGTCGATTTCGTGCAGCTTTCTGAAGCTCCGTCCATCGAAGACCGTGACGTTGTCACGGCCGCCGAGAAGGACGCGGCCGTCCGGAGTCTCCACGAGCGAGAAGACGCCGGTATCGGTGAAGCCGTCGCCAGGTCCGAACATTCGGAGTTGCCCCAGGCGGAGTTGCCCCGGGCGGAGTTGCCCCGGACGAAGCGGGCCCCCGCTGATGCGCCCGGCACCGCGCGTCGTAGCGAGCCAGATGTCGCCCGTTCTCGTTTCGAGCATCGCCTTCAGGTCTTTGACACCCTTCATGTCGGGAAGGCCGCCGTCGCGGAATTCGCCATTCTCGAAAATATCGAGAGTCCAGCGGGCGCCGTCTCTTTGCAGCGTCTGAATCCAAAGACCACCCTCCCGCCGTTTGGCGATTCCTCCGATTCGCTTGCCCGCTCCGTTTGGCACGATCTGGAATTTACCCGTCCGCGGATGGAAGATCACTAGGTTTGAGATCGAGTTCGCGATGATCGCAATATCGCCGTTGTCCAGTGGCACGATGTTGTCGGTGAGCACGGGCTCACCAGTGCCCTTCGGTATTTGATATCGCTTCCACTGCCCCTGGTCTTCGCTCAGAAGCAAGCCGCCGGCGACAAACCAGACCCGATGCTGCGCGTCCTCGGTGATGGCGCTGACTGCCTCGTCCACGGAGCTCAGGTCGCTGGGAGTCCGCCATAACGGCAGCGAATAGCGCGCCACGCCGGCGGTCGTCGCCAGCCAGAAGGTCTCATCGGAACTGCTCAGCACAGCGGTCGTCAGGCCCGTGATGGATTTGCCGTCGTTGGGTTCGATGGGGTGGCCGGTCGCGTCGCATTGAATAATCTTCCGGTCTCTCTGGATCCAGATGTTGCCGCCCGGTCCCCGCCAGCCCTTTAAGCGGGTGGCGGAAATCGCGGTGGCGTAAACTTCCTGCCACTTTCCATCGAATAAACGCAGGACCACCCTCTTCCCATCGAGACGCGTGGAACTGACGAAAAGTTCGCCGCCCTGGCCTTCCGAGGGATAGGCGAAATCCCGGTATCCTGGCGCGCCGGGCAGTTCGATCCAATCGAAAGCAGCTCCTGCATACTGGAGGCGCCCGACCCCCGTTTCTCCCGTGACCCAGATACGCCCTTCCTTACCGTCCTGGATGTCCCGGAATCGCTTGAGGCCCGTTTGGGCCGCCAGTCGAATGGTCGTTCTCCGCCCCAATTCGTGATCCCACTTCAGGAGTTTGTCCGGAAACATCAGGATCGCGCTGTCGTTCGCCAGCGGTGCGATATCCATGCGATTCTCAGGGCCGTGAAAAACCGAATAGGTGAACCAGGGGATGCCGAGCATCGAACTGTCCGTCGCGAATCTGACAATTTCGTTGTCCGGATAGGCGTGCCATCCGCCGTTATCGTAGACGTCAATCCCTTTTGCGTCGAAGGTCCAGAGCTTGTGATCCGGCGAAGGCAACACGCGGCCGTACGCGTGAGGGCTGGGTATCTCGCTGATCTGATAGCCGTCCAGGATACTGAGCACGGAAACATCTCCGGCCTTGACGATAATGCGCCCGTCGGAGTCCGACGTGAGTCCGAATGCGACCGATTCTTTCAGCCCGTCGGATTTGGTCCAGAACCGCCAGGGCGATGCAGCTCTCGCCGGCAACAGGGTCAGGATCGTAAAGACCAGCACCGGCACGGACCGCAACGCTGGCCGTTCGATGCCCATGATCTTCACTCATAACCTCCGTGCAGCGTTCGCCCGGTACGATCGACAAATCAGGCCTGGAGCGCTTTGTTACAGCCTTGCATATTGCAAAGTATTCGCAAATATTCTTTTTGGTTACCCTAAAATAACCAACGAAAACGTTTAAAAGGGGTGGGGCAGGCCTTTCAGTACCGGTGGCGATCTTGTCGCCGGCGTTTTCCGAACTGAAAACAACTCAATTCCGGTTCGATTCGATGATGCCGTGCTCGATGGCGTACCGCGTAAAATCGGCCGTCGTTCTTAAATGAAAACCGCGGGACAGAGCGGCCTTGTGGAACTCGACCGTCTTCACCGAAATTCGCAGGGTAGCGGCCACCTCTTTGCGCGTGCACCCTTCCGCTACCAGCTGGAGCACCTGGCGTTGGCGCGGCGTAAGCCGGTCGGAAAACACATTCCCCGGATGCGCGGCGGCTCTAATCAACTCCTGCTGATCGGTGCCAACCAGCGGGCTCACGTAATTGTGGCCTTTCAGTACTGCGCGGATGGCGGTCAGCAGTTCTGAAGCCGCCGAGCGTTTTAACAGATAACCGGAAGCCCCGGCCCTCAAGGCTTCTTTGACATAGTCCGTGTCCCCGTGCATGGTGAGAAAGATCAGTTTCGACGCGGGTACAGCCTTGCGAAGCTGCCGCGCCGCATCGATACCGTTTAACAGGGGCATCGAAATATCGAGAAGGATCAGATCGGGCTTCAGCTCCGCCGCCGCGGCGAGTAGCGCCTGCCCATCCTCAACGACGCCGACGAGCTCAAATTCAGGCTCCAGCATCATTCGCAGACCTTCCAGAAGAAGAGTGTGATCGTCGGCAAGCAGCAGGCGGGTTCGCATTTTAGTGGACGCCCGGCGAGGCCAGGCGCAAACGCCTTTCCGCTTCAAGTTTATCGCGTTCTTAGCGGGTTGCGTCCGACAGCGGCGCGGACACCGTAATTGAAGCACCGCTCCCCGGCTCCGTCACGAGATGAAAAACCGCGTGAATGAGGCGGGCCCGCTCCTGCATACTGATGAGGCCCAGCCCGCCTTTGCTCCGCACGGCCTCGCGGTCGAATCCGGGGCCGTTATCGCGAATCGTCAGCTTGAGATCGGCGGCCGTGCCCGCCAGCCGGACTGTCACGTCGCATCCTGCCGCGTGTTTGGCACAGTTGCGCAGCGCCTCCTGCGTAATCCGGTAGAGGGAGCTCGCGATCTCCGGTGGAAATTGCGCGGGAACGCGCGCCGCGGTAAACCGCACCCGAATGCCCGATCGTATCGCGAACTCGCGGCAATACCCGCGCAGCGTGACTGCCAGCCCCAGATGGTCGATCGACGATGGATGCAGCGCGTGAGCGATTCTGCGCAGGTCGTTCGAGAGCTGCCCGAAGCCTTCGGAAATTTTCAGAAGGCGGCTCTTCTCCTCAGCGAATTCCGGCCGCAGATTCTGCTCCAGCATCTCGATATCGAACTGAAGTTTGGCCAGATTCTGGCTGACGTCGTCATGCAACTCGCGGGAAACGCGGCGCCGTTCTTCATCCTGTGCGTTCAGCAGGCTGGCTGTGAGAGCGCGCAATTCTTCGCGATTGTGGCGCAGGGCATCCTCGCCTTCCTGCACACTTTGCCGCAGCCTCGCGCGGTCGTCAACCATGATCTTTTCAGCACGCCGCTGGGCGGTAATGTCGGCAACTGCCAGAAGTATGCGGAAGTCATCGCCCCTGGCCGGCATCTTTGCCATCTCCGGATCGAGGACGCCCGCGTAGTCCGCCAGCGATTCCCCGGCCGACGCCTCCTCGCGCGCGATCCGGCGTCCATTAATCATCACAATGCGCCGAGAGGCGAGCCCGCTGGCCTTGTTTGCGGCTTCGGGGTTCGCGACCTCCTGTTCGAATTCGAGATCTTCAAACCATGTTTCACCCCGAGCCAGTCTCGCGAGTGCCGCGCCCAGCCTGGGCGAGTTCCACTGGTTGATTCCCAGCGCATGCAGAGGTTGGTTTTCGATTTCGGAAAGCTGCAGGCCATAAACCGCGAGGAAAATCGGGTTGGCCATGCGGACCCGGAGATCGCGATTCAGAACCAGCAGAGGAGTCTGCACCGACTCAATGAGAGATTCCGCAAACTCCAGCGCCGCGTCCGCCAGGTTCTGGGCCCGCCGCATCTGATCGATGTCGATCATGGCGAGAACCGCCCCTTCGATGCGATGATCGGCCGTCCGATACGGCCGGACCCGTAACAGGTGCGAGCGCCCCTCACGATCGAGGATTTCAACCTCCTCTCCGGTCAGCGTGGCGATTACCCGGCGCACCAGTGCGTCCAGATCCTCTTCCCTGATGCGAAGCCGGATATCGCCGATTGGTCTGCCGACATCGATCTGGCGGATGCCGAACAACTCTTCGGCGGGCAGCGTGACCCGCCGGATCCGCAGCTCGTTATCGAGCATGAGGATGGGAATCGTGGTGCTGCTGAGAAGACTGGCGAGATGGTCGCTCAGCCGCGCCAGGTTCCGGTTCCGATTTCGAAGCTCCTCGTTGACGGCGTTCAGCTCTTCGTTACTCGCCAGCCACTCCCGCCTGGAGATCTCGTACTTTCCTTCCGGGATTGTCCCCGGGGAAGCTTCGGCGGGAGCACTGTTGAAAGCAAGAAGAAAAAGCGCATCCGCCGCATCCGCGCTATGAGAAACGGAGCTGACCATGCGGCGAACGTCAACCCTCGTCTCGCCTCGCATGCCAGTGCTCATCGCTGGCAATATCGTTGACCGGAAATCTGTTCCGCCGCCACCGACGTGGTCGAAAAGAGCGGTTAACTCCGCACGGATTTCCGGGCGAGCCAGACTAAACAGGTTCAGCCTGGCAGGGCCTGACGGCAGATCCAGCCAGAGACCCATGTCGCCGCTCGTGCGCATGATCTCGCCATTCCGGTCTACCAGTAAAAGGGCCTCGCGAGATCCGGAAAGAACGGGGCTATGGGACGCAATGGTAGTTTCCGGGTTCGCTGTTCCCTCCACCGCTTCTGTGCGAAAACCGGCGGGGGGAAAACCGGCCGAAGCCTCGCCTTGCCCGGAATGCGCGTGGAAGAGAAACGGTGCCCCGAGACCGCTGTTCTGTTTTTTCCGGTAGAAACCCCGTCCGCTGTCGACGTCCGAAATCAACTCCGGGAACCCCTGCAGGCTCTCTGCGTGACCCAGCCACAAATATCCGTCGGGTTGCAGCGCATAAAGGAATGCCGCAATGACCCCGCCGCGTATCTCCGGCCGCAGCCAGATCAGAACGTTGCGGCAGCTGATGAGGTCGATACGAGAGAACGGCGGATCGCTCACGAGATTCTGCCGCGCGAACACGCACATTTCGCGCACTCGCCTCGAAATCTGAAAACCATTTTCCCCGTGGGTGAAGAAACGCGCCTGCCGATCCGGCTTTAGTCCGCGGACTTCTCGCTCTGGATAAATACCCTTGCGCGCGGCAGCAATGGCCCGCTCGCTGATATCGGTACCAAAAATCTGCGCGGTAAACGGCCCCCGTCTTTCGCCCATCGCCTCGAGCAGACTCATCGCGATCGAATAGACTTCCTGACCGGTGGAGCAGCCCGGTACCCAGACCCGGAACGCAGTATCGTCGTTGTTGCCGCGCCCTTCGTAAGCGTTGACGAGTCCCGGCAGAATCGACTTGCGAAGCAGGTCGAAGGCTTCCGGTTCGCGAAAGAAACTGGTCGACTGAATCAACAGATCCTCGCCCGTCGCAATCAGCTCCGCGGGATTTTCTTCCAGCCAGGCCAGCCATGACGCGAAGTCATCCCGATGTTCCAATGCCAGGCGTCCGGCGATTCGCCGGTGGATAACATCCGGGCGGTACCCGCTGAAATCGATTTGCGTGGCCCGCCGCAGGAGCTCAAAAAGGCGCGCCTGGTGTTTCGATTCGTCAAGGGAAGGCGCTGCCTCGCTGGACCGGCTTTGGGCAATCGCAACCAGCTCGGCGGCGATCTGCTCCGGAGGCAGAACACGGTCCGCCCCCGCCAGGCTCCCGCTTTGTGCGATAGCGCGGCCACCCTGGTTGCGAATCGCCCGCAGGCCCGCGGCCCCGTCCGAATCCGTACCGGCGAGCACGACCCCGATCGTAAATGCCCGGCGCGCTTCCGACAACGAGAACAGGAAGCAGTCGACTGGCCGCGATTCACTGCGAGCGCCGGACTGTACCGGCAATTGGAGAATCGAACCCGCCAGCCGCGCCGCCGTGTGCGGCGGGATCGCATAAACGTGATTTGCCTCGATGTCGGTATTCTGCCGGGTCTCGATGACCGGCATAAGCGTGGATCGCCGCAGGGTTGCGAGAAAACTCGCAGGAGCTGGCACGCCGGTCTGGACCAACACAAAGGCCATTCCGGTGTCGACGGGGACTTGCCGGAACAGGCGGGCCAAAGCATCCGTATCCGCGGCCGAAGCGCCTATCCCGACTATCGGAAAATCGAGTTCCGATTGGGCCGCGTCGGATTCGTCGATCATGACAACAAGGTAGCAAGCGCGGAGAACACGCGCCCAAATGAATCACCGTAACTTTTTCGATCGGCGGGCGAATAAACGGGTAGAAATGGAGAATCGCTGGATGAACAGGAACACCGTCCTCGCTGTGATTGCCGGATTAGTGGGTGGAATGCTGACGCGCTACATCCAGCCGCCTTCCGCGTTTGCGCAGAACCCGGCGCCGGTCGCGAAGGAAATACGCGCCATGAGTTTTACGCTTGTGGATTCGCTCGATCGTCCGGCGGGCACCTTCACTGTTGAAAATACCGGGCCGCGCGGTCAGGTATTGCGCGGCCCCGATGGCCAGGTCGTTCCGCCGCTTCCCGGCGCCACCCGCATTGTATTGCGCGACGCTCGCGGCCGCCAAATCTGGAGCGCCGGCGGCACCGGTATGCTACCCATCACCGAACGGTAATCAGGGTTTACCACCTGACTGCTCCGTTGACCTCAGGCCGGATTTGTTGGCCCTGGCTTCGCCCAAAGTCACTTAATTTGGCGACGACGAAGAGGCCATGTAGCGCTGGCGATCTTGTCGCCGGCGTTTCCGCTTTCTGAAAACAAAAGGGCCGCCGGCGCGGTCAGAAGCGCGGACGAAGAGTCCCGATATCCTGGCTGGCAGGCGCCCTTTATTTTTATTTTGGGCCTCAGCGACAAGACATACCAACGCGGCTTCGCTTGCACTCCGCGAGCGGGCAATTCTCAGCCAGGTCTTGCCAGCGCATTGGCGATGCGTTCGCTTGCGTGGCCATCCCCGTAGGGGTTGTGGCGCCGCGCCATCGCCCGGTAGGCCCCCGCATCGTCCAGCAGTGTCGCAGCCTCGCGTACGATAGCGTCTTCGTCTGTTCCCACGAGCTTCACTGTGCCGGCCAGCACGGCCTCGGGCCGCTCCGTCTTTTCCCGCAACACAAGCACCGGCTTGCCGAGCGACGGCGCCTCTTCCTGAACGCCGCCGGAATCGGTGATCAGAATCCAGGCCCGGCGCATGAGATCGACGAAGGAAACGTAATCGAGGGGATCGATCAGGAGCACATTCCGGTGTCCGCGAAGACGGTCAACCGCGCTCCGCACATTCGGATTCGGATGCACCGGGTAAACGACCTGCACATCGTCCCTGTCGGCCAGACGAGCCAGCGCGGCGCATATCCCCTCGAAGCCCGACCCGAAACTTTCGCGGCGGTGTGCCGTCACCACAATCGTCTTCCGCGCGGAATCCAGCCCAGGGCACGCGGTCGCCCGCAGCGTACCGCGTTCCAGTTCGTCGCGCACGTGCAGCACTGCGTCGATTCCGGTGTTGCCGGTCACGAGAATCGAGGTGTCCGGGATACCCTCCTTCCGCAGGTTACCGGCGGCCCATTCGGTGGCCGCGAAATGAAATGTCGTCATGCGCGAGGCGAGGACGCGATTGATCTCCTCCGGGAAGGGCTGGCGCGGGTCGCCGGTGCGTAACCCGGCCTCCACATGGCCGACCGACACGTTCCGATAAAAGCCCGCCAGCGCACCGCAGAGTGTGGTGGTTGTGTCTCCCTGGATGAGCACCAGATCAGGCTGGACTGCGTCGAAGACCGGTTCCAGTCCGGCAAGAATCCGCGAGGTGGATTGGAACAGGGTCTGGCCGGGGAGCATGAGGTCGAGATCGTGATCCGGCTGGATGTGGAAGATTTCGAGGACCTGGTCGAGCATTCCGCGGTGCTGTGCGGTAGCGCACACAACGGTGCGAAATTCCGCCGGCCGGGACCGGAGGTGGAGAATGAGCGGCGCGAGTTTGATGGCTTCCGGGCGCGTTCCGAGAATCAGCAGAACAGTCTGCATGAAGTCTCAGAGTACCCGAGGCCTTGATTCAACGGGCGAGCGTTCGGCAGCAATCCGGAGAGCAGATCAGACTGTATGCCGGGATGCCAGGGCTGCGGCCTTCTCGTCGCGGGGAAACTTCCGGCGGTCAGCGGCGCGAAATTTCTCGTCGCAATCCCGGCACCGGTATTGCCTCAGGCCCGTGAAAAGATAGCGCAGGCGTTCAAAGCCCTTCTTCTGCCGGATCATCAGCCATGTCGATCTGCATCTTGGACATTCCATGCTGGGTATATCGGCCCCGGTGGCGCCGAGCTTTAGGTCTCCGCGCTAACATACGGTCAAAAGGAGTCCCCGTGCCGACAAATATTGTGCTTCTTGTTACGGTTCTGCTGTTTCAGCAGGTCCCGAGGCAGCGGATGCCCCGGCAACCCCAGGCGAGCGTGCAGAGCGGCAACACCGCGGCCGTCGCAACCTTCGACGGGAAATTCAAGGCGGCGGACAAGAAATTTATTACCGTCGAAGTCGAGGGGGGCCAGACGCTGCGGATGTACATCACGGGCTCAACGAAATTCGTCCGTGACGGCAAGCCCGCCAAAGCTTCCGACTTTGAGATCGACGAGCCCGTCACCGTGGAAACCTCGCGCGATGCGCGCATGAATCTTCTCGCGATCCGGGTGGAGTACGTTCCCGGGAAGGAACCAGAAGCAAAGCCGATTTCGCCCAGACCGGAGAATTAGAACAAGCTGGCAGGATGCTGAAAAGGTCTGGCAGGCTGAATTTCAGCAATCCGCAGAATTCTTTGCAACAGATGGAGATTCCGAGTGCAACGGGTTCGCAAGCGGCGGCCGATTGTCAATCGGCACGATCAGGGGCGGGATGGAATTCGCAAATTAAGCGGCCAGGACCGACTGCCAGTCAGACCGCCAGTCGGCCCTGAATTCACAATCTGATTTGATCGGGTGCGCCTAGCGGCCTCGGCCGCCTCTGGCCCCGCGTCCCGCCTGCATCGCTTCAGTCGAAGGTGGAACGATCCCTTTGAGGCGCAGATAAACAGCCATATTGCCGTAGCACTCGTTGTCGTGAATGAGTGTTCCGTAGAGGGCCGCTGCGCGGGGGGTTTGTCCGCCGAAGCTGGCCACCATTTCGTTCATGTTGGCTTCCGTGGTCCCCGAATAAACGGCGTCGCAGATGTCAAACGATTCCTTCAGAGCGGCGACTAGATCAGCTTTGGAAGTCTTCGAAGCCGCCCCGATATTCTTGCGCGCGCCGGCAATTCCCGAACATCCGCCGGCCTGAGAATCCGCCACATGGGCGACCCATGCACCGAAATTGCGCTCTTCTTTGGATGGCTGCAGCGAATATCCATCCTCGGGCATGTCTTCCGCCGCCTTGGTGAGATTGGTCTTGATGGCATTGTATTTCTGATTGAGATCCGCGTTCATGGAAACCGGACCTCCTCTGCCCTGCGCAAAGAGGCCCTGGGCAAGGAAACCCATCACCGGTACAACCGCCAGTAGAACGACTCTTTTCATTTTTTCCTCAACTCCTGTTTGATATTGCAGACTCAATTCGAGTCTATTATACGGGGCGCACACGGCCTCTCCGAGTGGATGCTGCCGTACAATGACAGACTTGAACGCCGAATCGCTCTCGATCCTGATTCCGCTCTATAACGAGGAGGAATTCGTCGGCGAACTTCTCGCGCGAGTGATTCGGGCTCCGCTTCCCGAAGGCCTTGGCCGCGAAATCATCATCGTGGACGATTGTTCGACTGATGGGTCCCTGGCAATCGTCCAGGAACTCATCGCCTCGCGGCCCGATGTTTCCATCAAACTGATTCGTCAGGACCGGAATCGCGGGAAAGGCGCCGCGATTCGATGCGCAATTGCGGCTGCCACAGGGCGCTACAGCATCATTCAGGACGCCGATCTGGAATACGATCCGCGGGAATACGGCAAGCTTCTGGGCCCGCTGCTGAACGGCGAAGCGGACGTTGTCTATGGTTCCCGGTTCCTCGCGGCGGGTGAGCGGCGGGTTCTATATTACTGGCATTCACTGGCGAATCACCTGCTGACCGCCCTCGGCAATGTCGTAGCCGATCTGAACCTCACCGATATGGAAACGTGCTACAAGGCATTTCGCACGTCGCTTGCGCAATCCATACAGCTCGACAGCGACCGCTTCGGCATAGACCCGGAACTGACGGTCAAGTTCGCTCGCCGCAAGGCTCGCATTTACGAAACACCCATCAGTTACCACGGCCGGACCTACGAGGATGGAAAGAAAATCGGCCCGCGCGATGCCCTCGATGTCCTCTGGGTCGTTCTGCGGTCGCGTTTCACCAGCCGCCTTTATACGAATGCCGGGCACTCGACGCTCGATGCACTCTCTTTCGCCCCTCGCTTCAATCGCTGGATGGCGGATACAATCCTGCCGTACGTCGGGCAGACTGTTGTGGAAATCGGCGCCGGGATGGGGAACATGAGCCGCCATCTGTCGCGGCGGCGGAAAGCGTATGTCGCAACCGATATCAGCGACGAGTATCTGGAGCATCTGCGGAATATGTTCCGGCATCGTCCTTCGGTTTGGGTGCGCAAGCTCGATGCCGCGCAGCCGGAAGACTTCGCCGCCCTCGAAACTCAGACCGATACTGTGGTTTGCCTCAACGTTCTTGAACACATCGAGAATGACGCGGCCGCGCTCGATTCCATCCGAACCCTGCTCAAGCCGAGCGGGCGCCTGATTCTGCTCGTGCCCAACGATCCGCATGCGTATGGAACAATCGACAGGGAAATCGGCCATTTCCGGCGCTATACGCCGGCGCATCTTCGAAAGCTTCTGACGGAGACCGGATACGAGGTCGAGGCAATCCTGAATTTCAACCGGATCTCGATGCCGGGGTGGAGATTCACGGGCCAGATCAGAAAAGCGAGGACGCTCTCCCGCTTTGC